>SUSX01000001.1 GCA_015063195.1 Thermoplasmata archaeon
TGGCCGAATTCTATTCATGATGGTTGTTTTGTCCAGGTTTTCGATTTACACTCGTAGAAATTTCTACCAAACATTTTTATTCTCATATGAATGCACTGGGATGCTCGATGTGAAACATCGGGTGGTTGGTGGATTTGGTTCCACCGATTGAGATTCAAGATCCAGCGATGGATCGCGAAGGTCCTCGTAGAAACGAAAGGGTTAAATACTTCTCTCGTCTACGGGGATTTTGCGCTTGCCTACTAAGGCAGGTGATTCAGAATCAAATCAGAAGATGCACCCGGACAGAGGTCCTGTTCCGGGGAAGTGGTGTAGGACTCCGTATATGGAGGATGAGAGCGGATAAAGTCCGATGATCACCAATCATACGAAACCTGGACGTGTGCTAGATCATACGCCAGCGGCGATGCTACGCCGCATGGGGGATGGTTCGGCTAGAGCGCTGAAGAAGGTCGTGTCAAGCTGCGATATGCGTCGGGTAGGTGCAAGAAGCCTATGATCCGATGATGACCTAATGGGACTTCCTATTCTTCGGAATAATCAGTAATGATTGGGAACGCGGGGGATTGAAGCATCTTAGTACCCGCAGGAAAAGAAATCAACCGAGATACCGTTATTAAAGGCGATCGAACGCGGTATAGGGCAAACTGAATCCCTTATCGAAAGGTAAGGGAGATGTGGTGTTATAGACTCTTTTACTCCTAAGCTCGAATACTCAAACTTGGTTGGAAAACCAGGCCATAGAGGGTGATAGCCCCTTAGAGGAAGGCGAGTATGGAGATTTTAGATGTTCTCGAGTAGCGTGCGTTGGATATCGCGCGTGAATTTGGGAGGCATTCACTTCCAACCCTAAATACGTCTCTAGTCCGATAGTGTAGTAGTAGCGTGAGCGAAGACTGAAAAGTACCCTTAACGGGAGGTTAAAAGACCTGAAACCATGCGGTCAAAGATTTATATAGCATCAAAGGGAAGAAACCAATTTTGGTGGACCAGTGTTATATTGTTCGTTTCGAAAAACGATCCAGGGAGTTCTGGTCATTGGCGAGGTTAACTATTCAATTAGGTAGCCGAAGGGAAACCGATTGTCCGCAGTTTTTTACGAGGGACAAGGTGTGCTCGCCTGGAGTCAATGGTGCGGATACCCGAAGCCGGTCGATCTATGCCTGAGCAGGTTGAAGCCTCTCGAAGGGGAGGTGGAGGACCGAACCAGTTCTGATGTGCAAATCGTTTGGATGACTTGGGTATAGGGGTGAAAGGCCAATCTAGGCCGGAAATAGCTGGTTCCCCCTGAAACTAGTCGCAGCTAGACCTCGATCGAGGCAGAACGTGAGGTAGAGCACCGATTGGGTGCTTAGGGGAAGAAATTCCTCGGCATCCTGTCAAACTCCGAACTTGCGTTCACCGTAGACGTCGGGTGTGAGGCCATCCGGGGTAAGCTTGGTGGCCATAAGGGAAACAACCCAGACTATAGTTAAGGTCCCTAAATTTCGGTCAAGTGTAATACGAAATGGCGTCGGCAGTCTAAAACAACCGGGAGGTGGGCTTAGAAGCAGCCATCCTTTAAAGATAGCGTAACAGCTCACCGGTCTAGATTGTGGGCCCAGAAAATGGACGGGGCTAAACCGAGTACCGATACTATAGAATACAGAAATGTAATTTGGTAAGGGGGCGTGGTGCATGGGCAGAAGCAGGGCTGTGAAGTCCTGTGGACCGTGTACCAACGAGGATCCTGGAGTGAGTAGCAGCAAAGCACGGTGAGAATCCGTGTCGCCGCAGGGGCAAGGGTTCCTTGGCAATGTTCGTCAGCCAAGGGTTAGTCGATCCTAAGGTAACTCTTAATCGAAGTTATCGAAAGGGAAACAGGTTAATATTCCTGTACCGTCAAGATCTTTGCCTATGTTGTTGGATCGGGGTAGTTATTGTACACCCGTCAGTGTATCTAAGCGTCGAAACCGATGAAGAACCGTAATGGTGAGAAGTTGGTGAATACGTGATGGGGCAGGCGTAAGCCTGCTTATGATGATCCCTGGTTCCCGTGAAACCAGCATAGTTACAATCTTGATGTTCGTACCAAGAACCGACACAGGTGTCCCTAGGTGAGTAGCCTAAGGCGTGTTAGCATAATCGTGGCGAGGGAACTCAGCAAATTAGCCCTGTAACTTCGGGAGAAGGGGTGCCAGCAGTGAGAGCTGCTGGTCGCAGTGACAAGAGAACTCCGACTGTTTAGTAAAAACATAGGTCTCTGCTAGTTCGAAAGGATGTGTATAGAGGCCGAAGCCTGCCCAGTGTCGGCATCTGAAATTCTGTTTCAACGGAACGAAGGACCGATAAACGGCGGGGGTAACTATGACCCTCTTAAGGTAGCGTAATACCTTGTCGCTTAATTGGCGACTTGCATGAAGGCTCAACGAGAGTTCTACTGTCCCCGCCATGACGCTAGTGAAAACAATCAGTCTGGTGCACAATCCAGACCCCTCCATCTGAAAGCGAAGACCCCATGGAGTTTCACTGCAACCTGTTGTTGTTGTAAGAATTGGCATGTGTAGGGTAGGCGGGAGACGTTACCCAGGAAGGTGCGCTAGCATCTCTCCGAGTCACCGATGAAACACCGCCCTTGTCAATTTTTACGACTCACCTCTCCGGAGGAACAGCTATAGGCAGGCAGTTCGGGTGGGGCGCCACGCCCTCAAAAAGATAACAAGGGCGCCCAAAGGTTAGCTCAGGTAGGTCAGAAATCTACCGAAGAATGTAAGGGTATAAGCTAGCTTGACTCGGAACCAGACAATAGGGTTCGGAGATAGGAAACTAAGGCCTAGCGAACCAATCAACCTCCCGAGTGGGGGTGATTGATGTCAGAAAAATTACCCTGGGGATAATTGAGTTGTCAGCAGCAAGAGTTCATATCGACCTGCTGGCTTGCTACTTCGCTGTCGGCTCTCCCTATCCTGGTGGTGCAGCAGCTGCCAAGGGTGGGGTTGTTCGCCCATTAAAAGGGATCGTGAGCTGGGTTCAGAACGTCGCGAGACAGTTTTGTTGCTTTTTGATGGAGGTGTAGGTGCCTGACGAGAAGGACCCTTTAGTACGAGAGGAACAGGGGTTCGTCGCCTCTAGTTGATCAGTTGTCTGGCAAGGCATTGCTGAGCAGCCACGCGGCATGTTGATAAGAGCTGAATGCATCTAAGCTCGAAGCAATCTTGAAAAAGAGGCACCCATAGAACGCTTATAAATGATAAGTTTGATAGGAGCGGGATGTAAGTACCGAGGGTTTCCGAGGTATTCAGTCCGCGCTTACTAAAGTTCTTTAGACGTCGCTGGGGTGTGGTCTAGCAGTTAAACAGGTTGCGTATGGTGAGTGTCTCATCCCACTCACTCTTTTGATATTTTTTGTTATTCATTCTATTATTCTATCATTTTGTTCAATCAATGTTATATAGAATAATTTTTTACAGTCTATTATGACAATATTGCAGTTGGAACCCGCTTTACTATTCGATTCAAACATATTCTTAATCCTCGGAGATGAGAAGACTGCTTTAATCGATACTGGTACTGGATTCCAATTGGATTCTACAATAAAGTCTATTGATAAGGGACTTAATGGTCGTTCTTTGGATTATGTCATTCTGACACACCGTCATTACGATCATATCGGTGGCCTTTCTGGTATTCTTTCCAAATATGGTTCTGAGGCCATGGCTGGTGAATTAGATGCCATTCCACTCCGTGAGGGAGACTCCCAATCAACCATGGGAGTAAGTTTCGGCGGATCTATTCCAAAGATGGATGTTAAAAGTGTAAAAGATGGAGATGTAATAGATCTCGGGGGTCATGTGTTGCGTATAATTGAAACTCCCGGTCACACAGCCGGCAGTATTTGTATTTTTGATGAATCTACATCCACTCTATTTTCCGGAGATTTATTCTTCTTCGATGGTGTCGGACGTACCGATCTTCCAACAGGCTCTTCCGACGATCTGATTAAATCATTGATCAAACTTAAAAGTCTTAATTTTACAGGCCTTTCCTCTGGTCATGGGCCAGTGGTTTCAAATAACGGTCCTGTATACCTTCAAAATAGTCTAAGAATGATGGGGGTAAACCAATGAGGATATTGAAATGTAATTCAGTCCTGGATCAGGCAACATTGGATGCTATTCAGATTGCTGCCGATGACATACAGGCTGGTGAACTCGTTGTGTATCCAACAGATACAGTGTATGGTATTGGAGCAAATATTTTCGACCAGGTTGCGGTAAAGAAACTTTTCGTGGCTAAGAACAGGCCTTTTGATATGCCCTTGTCTGTCGCTGTCGCCGACAAGAATATGGTAGAGCAGATTGCTATAATGACTAAACCTGTAGAGAAACTCATAGATGCATTCCTTCCGGGACCACTCACTATCATAACAAAGAAGAATCCCAATGTTCCAGATATCGTAACATCGATGTCTAACAAGGTAGGAATTCGTATTCCTAATGATCCTTTGGATCTTGAATTGATCAAACGTACGGGCCCTATTGTTGCAACATCTGCCAACCTTCATTCCAAACCTGATGCCCTCACAGTCGAGGAGGCTGTTGCAGATTTCGGAGACAAGGTTTCCACCTACCTCGACGAAGGTCCATGCGGAACAGGACACCCGTCCACCATCGTTTGGATTTCTGACAATCAGATTGAAATCATAAGACAGGGTGACATTACCAAAAAGCAGATCGAGGATGCTCTTTATGCTTAATTCAGATCAGCTTGAAAAATTGAAGAAAGCAGGTCGTGTTTCAGCTGAAGCAAGAGATCTGGGTCTTTCTATGGTTGCCGAAGGCGTCAAGCTTTTTGATGTGGCAGAGGAGGTAGAGAGTTACATCAAATCCCACGGATGTAAACTTGCATTCCCGTGCAATATCAGTATTAATGAGGTTGCTGCACACTACACACCATCTCCTGATGACAAATCAGTATTTGATTTCGGAGATGTTGTCAAGGTTGATTGCGGAGCACACATCGATGGATTTGTCGGAGACACAGCAGGGACTGTCGAAGTAGGATCCAATAGATTCCGTGATCTTATTGAGGCTTCTAAGGACGCAAGGGATTCTGTCATGGAATTCATCGGAGAGGGTTGTGTAATCAATGAGATTGGAAAGGTAGTAGACATGACCATCCGCAGCAGAGGTTTCGTACCCATCAGGAACCTTACCGGTCACGAGATTCAGCCTTACAACCTACATGCAGGATTGGCTATCCCGAACTACGATGATGGTAACACAGATAAGCTGCAGGCAGGTATGATTATTGCCTGCGAACCTTTTGCTACTAACGGTGAAGGCCTCATAGAATCCGGACGTCCTGGAAACATTTGCCGTCTTGTGAGAGCAGATAAACCTCTCAAGGAACCAGCTTTACAGGAATTCCTGGATTATATTAAAGAGGAATTCTCTACATTCCCGTTCTGTGCCAGAAGCTGTGATTGGCCTAAAGCTAACCTTCTGTTGAATAAACTCGTACGTCAGGGTGTAGCATCGAGTTATGCGATACTCAATGAGGTTAAGGGCGGTTGTGTCACTCAGTCTGAACATACAGTATATATTGCTGGAAACAAGGGCGAGATCACAACAATCTATTGAAAATCATATAATTCATTGCTGGGAGACATAGTCTCCGAGCAATACTTTTATTAACATCTCGGGTTTACCGAGGATTAAGCCGAAGTTGCCAAGCCTGGTCAAAGGCGACAGACTCAAGATCTGTTCTCGTAGGAGTTCACCGGTTCGAATCCGGTCTTCGGCACTCATTCATCTTTTCGATCGGACCATTGTTTGATTGTCTTGTACGCGCGCGTTTTTATAATATAGGTTGCGCAAAGCTTTAAGAATGATAAGGTAATCCGACTCTTTACGTAAACTCAGGACCCGCTTTATTAAGCGAAAATTGAGAGTGAAAGCCACGGCGGACACTTGAGCACTTCCCCCATGGGAGGAACATTTACGGAGGAATTAAAATGGCAAAGAAAGACAACCAGCCTAAGCCCGTCGAGGACGATGACTTCAACTTCATCGTTCGTATCGCAAACAGCGATATCGACGGTCAGAAGAGGACCGTCATTGGTCTTCAGAGCATCAAAGGTGTCGGAAAGAGGGTTGCAGACATTATTGCAAAGAGAGCAAACATCGACCCTTCAGTGAAGATCGGTTCACTTTCCGACGAGAAAGTTGCAGAACTCGAGAAACTCGTCACAACATATGTCGAGTACGCACCCGAGTGGGCAATCAACAGGCAGAACGATTACGAGACAGGTAACGACATGCACCTTCTTGGAAACGATCTTGATCTCATCCAGAAGGATGACGTTAACAGAATGAAGATGATCCGCTGTTACCGCGGAATCAGGCATGAAACCCGCCACAAGGTCAGGGGTCAGAGGACAAGGTCCAACGGACGCCGCGGTCTTACAATGGGAGTCAGCAAGAAGAAATAAGGTGGTTTGAATGGGAGATCCTAAATTTTCACGCAGATCATATGATACACCTTCACACCCCTGGCAGGGAGAGAGGATCAAAGCAGAACTCGTTCTCGTCAACCAGTACGGACTTAAGAACAAGACAGAAGTTTGGAAAGCACAGTCCGTTCTGAGGAACTTCAGGAAGCAGGCAAGAGAGCTTCAGGCACGCCTCAGGGGAGGAGATGCACAGGCAAAGAAAGAGTCAGATGCACTCCTTGGAAAGTGCGGACGCATGGGAGTTCTTCCTATTGAGGGAGCAACACTCAACGATATTCTCGCACTCAACGAAGAGAACATTCTCGGACGCAGGCTTCAGACACTCGTTTTCGAGAAAGGAATGGCATCAACAATCGGACAGGCAAGGCAGATGATCGTTCACGGACACATCTTCATGAACGGACACAAAGTCACAGTCCCCGGTTACATCGTCACAAGGAAAGAGGAGTCCTCAATCGAGTACAACCCTGCATCACCCTTCACCGACGAGATGCACCCTATGAGGATCACAGCAGAGCAGGCAGCAGCAAACCTTGCAGCCAAACTCGCAGCTGAGAAAGTCGAGAAAGCAGCAGAAGAGGTTTCCGAAGAGGAGCCCGTTGACCAGGAGGAGTAATTATGGCAACACCTAAGTGGGGAATCGCTAACATCTACGCAAGTTACAACAACATCATGATTACCCTTACAGACATCACCGGAGCAGAGACAATCACAAAAGCCACAGGTGGAATGGTTGTTAAGCAGGCAAAGGATGAGTCTTCACCCTATGCAGCTCAGAGAGCAGCAGAGAAGGTCGCAGATGTTGCTAAAGAGAGGGACTTCGTTGGAATCCACGTTAGGGTACGTGCACCCGGAGGAAACAAGTCCACATCACCCGGTCCTGGAGCACAGGCAGCAATCCGTGCACTCACAAGGGCTGGACTCAAAATCGGTCGCATCGAGGATGTGACACCTGTACCTCACGACGGTACAAAGAAGAAAGGCGGACGCAGAGGACGTAGGGTCTGAGGAGGTCTGACTATGGACATAGAGATACTCGAAATGGCAGAAAGAAAGTGTAAGTTCATACTTAAGAATTCCACACCTGCCATGGCTAATGCACTCAGAAGAACAATGATTTCCGATATACCAAAGATGGCAATTGACAAGGTGGAGTTCCACCTTGGACCCATTGACGTCGACGGAAGGGAATTCGAGAGTATTACGCCCCTGTTCGATGAGATCATTGCCCACAGACTGGGTATGGTTCCCGTACCCACAGATCTGGAACTCTTCACTTTCCAGAACCAGTGCCATTGTGGCGGAGAGGGTTGTCCCAGCTGTAACATCATGTACAGTCTGAACAAGAACGGACCGTGCACTGTATATTCCGGTGACATGGAACCCCTCGGTTCGCCCGACCTCAAGGTGAAGGATGATTTCATCCCAATCGTTGAGTTGGCAGACGGACAGTCCGTACTTATCTATGCACATGCTGTGATGGGTACTGCAAGGACTCACGTTAAGTGGCAGGTAGCCAATGGTGTAGGGTACAAGTACATGCCCATAATCACCATCGGTGACAGCACACCTAATGCTGAGGAAGCAGTCGCAGCCTGTCCCAAGAAAGTCTTGGAGATCGAAGGAGGAAACCTTGTTGCAAAACGTCCTCTCGATTGTATCATGTGCCGTGCATGCAGTGAATGCACAAACGGCGGTGTGAAGATCGATTCAGACGATACAGCATTCGTTTTCAAATTCGAGACAGACGGTTCACTCACAGCTCAGCAGGTTCTCGATAAAGCAGCCGAAATCCTTTCCGTTAACGCAAAGGAATTCGGAGAAGCTGTTGCAAACTTGTAAACTCAATAGGCGGGATTTCCCGCCTTATTAACTTGTGAAGGTATCAGAAGAAATCTGATAATTTACATTTCCTGACTTTGTCATTGTTGAACATAGAATCCATTCCCATTTCAAGGATTGTGATCCTTTCTTTGGTGTATTGGGATAGTTCATATTTCTCACTGATTTCTTTCGAAACTCCGAGATATTTCTTTACGCTCGCTTCGTGTACGGTTAGTGTAAGTTTGTTACCGCATGAACATTTTCCGGACAGCGGGATTCTTCTGTACTTAGTTCCACATTTTACACACCTAACTGTCTGAGCGGAGAAACTCCTCAGATTTCCTGCCATATCCGGCATAAAGTGTTTGTCAATGACTCTTGTGGCCACATCTTTTTCGTCTACAGCACGGATTTTCTTACCCAAAAGTAACTGGGCATCCATCTTATCCATCATTGTTTCCAAGGTTGTGTATGCAGAGTGTTTCGGACCTTCAGAAATGTCATGGGTATTGTGAGTGAATCCCAGCCCCTCATATTGTCCTTCAGTGCCTATACGCCCTGATATGAGGTCCATAATCTTCTCAACATCTTTAGTGTCTTTCAGCTGCATTGCAGCTTCGTAGAACTCTAGAGGATATTTTCTGAGACAGTCGATGTTATGTGCTTCTTTATCAATCTCGTTCGGATCCAATCTGGTTGTAAGAACGAGAGGAGCATCCATTTGACCTCCCCTTCTGTCAGGAAGGTAGACTCTTGAGAAGTTCAGTAATCCGTCCATGAGGAGCATGATGCAGTCTTCATCACCGTCGCAGTTCCTTCTTTTTGATGCATGGAAGAATGGGTGAGCGAAACCCCCGCTCGCCGTTGTGTAACCTATGATTCTGCACAGGATACCTCCGGATGTGTGAGGTGCAAGTCCGATTCCCAGGTGGCCTATCAGGTCCTCTCTTTTTTCAACATTGTAGAATCTTTCCAATCCATAGAACTTTTCTAACAGATGATCGAGGAAGTTTGCAACTCTTACGAGGTAATCTCCACAATCTACGTTAGGGATGAAGTCCTGAACCTTGAGCTCACACATCTGATTGGCATCCACTAGTGGTTTTCCGTCCATATCATGAACATATCCCAGTTCATGTGCTTTTTCGACTGTGAGGCCTATTTCTATGGGTTTGAAATGTGTCAGCGGAATGTCCGTCATATCAAAACGGATAGTTCCGTCTTTGTATGTTCCAAGGTCGTAATACTGACGAAGAATCGCCTTTTCCAGTGCCTCTGGAACCTTGTTCTTGGAGGTAAGTTTCTCCATCACTTTGACATATGGTGGTTTTGGGACACCGATCAGTTTCAGGGAATCATCGAGTTCTTTAGCAAGATCCACAGGCATCTCACTTCTAAAACTGTCGGAAGGTATGCCGACTGTATGGGTGTCACAGTCTCTGCACCATGCCCTGTATGTTTCGGTTCTGCACACGGGACATACTCTCTTGCTGAGGTCGGCGGAATAAGTTTTGGTTCCGCCGTGCGTCTGCGATGCCTTGTATTTTACCTCATCAATTCTGGATATGACATCTTTATTGTTACTGTGTGTCGGGAACAGTCCGTGGATGACAGGTGCCCCTTTACGATCCTTGGCTTTCTCAGGTCTTGCCATCCTGGTACCGATACGTGTCATAGCTCTTGCTCTGACCTCGATTCCCAGTGCCTTGGATATAGCATCGAGGGTGTTTTCTCCGTCAAAATCCCCTCCTGTCATTTTTCCGTTGTTTATCTGTAATCCAAGACAGTCCGTGATGGGTTTGGCATATTTCTGATCTATCAGAATATTTCCGTTTCTGAGAAGATGGAGTGCACCAAGATCTTCCAGAATTCTTTTGATTGTAGGTTCGTTCGGAACGATCAGTGTGTCTTCAAAAGAACAATCTGAAATTATGTATTCTCTAAGTTTCTTAATTCTTTCCAATTCCACATCCGACCAGAAAAGGTTGTAGTCGGGATGCATTGGCACTCTCAGTTCTCTGGAAATCTCCTTGCTTCTTTCCCACGATGGGTGCTCCCAATCATCCGGAACGCTTCCTGCCTTCTCCAGTTCAAGTTTGTGCCACTCTATCGGATATCCACAGGGAACAAGATAATGGTTATTTTCACAGAACTCTCCGAAAGGTACGAGGATTTCTCCTGTATCTGTTATCTCATGGATATCTGCTCTGTACTTTATGGCATCTTCTTTGGTCTGACACTGGACGAGATCTCCGTTCTTCAGCAAAAGGATCGGCCCGTCCAATTCATCGCAGGGGGTGACAATACACGCCTTACCCGGACGTTCGATTTTAATCTGGGTCCCTAAAGCGGGAAACTCATCAAGTGCATACATGCTGGCGGGACTGAATGCCAGAGATGCCAATCCGCTGGTTCTGGCCCTTCCGTACCTAAGTCTGAATCCTCCTACTTTACACGGATGTCCAAAGATGGGTCTTCCCGCAACGATGTCCTTGAGGTATTTTTCAGCAGGTTTTACAGTTCTTACTGAATCTTCTGAACTGGCAACTCCTGCGCCCTTTTCTTCAAGGTATTTGTCCATAAACTCCCAACCTTCAAGTTTCAGGTTTTTGACGTGTTTCTGTAGTTTGGAAGCTTTTTGACACATACCTTCGGCAATAACGAGACATGCTCCGCCTCTGACCTGGTTTGTCTTGATACGCGGAAGGTCTCTGAATCCTGAGATTTCCATCCTTTCGGTTCCTTCTCCGTCTACGCAGATAGGGCATGATCCGACAATCAGTTGAATCTCATGGGGTGACGGTGAATATTGGATATGCTGACATTGCTTGTACAGTGGAATTTCTTCGATAAATCTGTCAATTTCTGCAGACGTCGGAATGTACTTTCCGATTCCGAGTTCCACTCTGACCACATCCGCGATAAGAACGCTCATTGCCTGTGCGGTTCCTCCTGCTGCACGGATGGGCCCTGCAAAAACAAGGTCCACATATTCCGATCCGTCGGCATTCATACCTATTTTGGTTTCTGCCAATCCTTCAAGCGGTGCAACAAGGATTCCCTCGGTAAGAACTGCAAGACCGACACGGATGGCAGTATCCAATGCTTTTTCCCTGTTGCCCGTGGACCTTCTGGCCATAGCTTTGGCGGACATGAGTGAGACGAGTTCTCTGTTCTTGTACTCGTCGGTCAGTTTCCTGATTTCTTCTGCAATACCCTGGACTTCATAGTCGCTCAGAAGTTTCTCCACTCTGGATGCAAGATCCTCTGCCTGAGGAATTTCCACTTTTGTTTCCGGATCTCTGCCCTTGGAACGTGCCTGGTTGGCAATCTCGTAACATCTGTTATTGTCTGAAGCGAGTTTCTGGAAATACTCTTCCATTTCCTTGCTGAAGACTACCTTAGGCATCTTCTTCCTCGTCCTCTGGGAATTCTACGTTCTTCAGATGGCGGATGATTTCTGCGCGGAGTGTTTCCACATTATCACCTGTAGCAGCTGAGAAACAGATGCGGTCGGGATTACCGGTGCGCATGATATCGTTCTTACTCTCCGCTACAATGATCGGAACTCCCGGGAATCCGTTCTCGACGGATTTGAGAAGTGCAAGCTGTTTTTCCATGGAGTATCCACAGGTCTCCGAAGGATCCAATACGATGAGGATGACATGTGTGAGATATTTCAGAGCAAGGATTGCCTGTTTTTCAATATCATTACGCTCGGAGAGTTCCCTGTCGAGGAGTCCGGGGGTGTCGATTATCTGATATTTCCTCCATCCGTCTTCGATATGTCCGATGATGATTCCTTTGGTTGTGAAAGGATAGGGTGCAATCTCCGGTGCAGCCGTACTGAGTACGGTGACAAGATTACTTTTACCTACATTCGGGAATCCTGCAACAACGACCGTGGCAACGTTGGATTCAATCGAGGGAAGGTTTCTGAATTTGTTCTTGGCTTCCTGAAGGAAGAGGAGATCTGATGAAATCTGTTTGATAAAGGATGATGCTCTTCCGTAGAACTGGTTCTTTACAGATTCGATGATTTCCGGATCCTTGGAACGTCTGATGTTTCTGAGGGATTCGTTCTTGAGTTTCTCGATGCGGGCAGATGTCCAGTTCAAAGCACCCAATGACTTCTTATAATCGTCAATGCCGATGACCAAATCTACCAACTCAGGAAGGAAGTCCTCATCCTTCTCGATCCTGGGGAAACTGTTGACGTATCCGTCCAATGTATCTTTGATGATGTCACCGGAAGCTGTTATTTTGGCCAAAGTAGTCTTTTTCTTTGCATCTAGGAAGTTGACGCCTGAAACAGATATTTTTGATGCTCTGTGAAACGCCTTGTCCATTAATTCTTCCGATGAAAGTACAGTTGGGATTTTGTAAGTTCTTTTGGCCATGATTGGGTGAGGTCGCGCGCGTTAATAATACTAGCGCGCGACACCCGCCTCACAGTTCAAAGAAGTTGACGCACATGAGCCATAAATCGGAGTTCATATCCGATTTAGCTTCCATTGCGGACGGAACCAAAGCATTGGGGATATCCTCCAACATGATTCCGATTTCTGCATTCCATTTTCCTTTGTATTCTCCTAACATGTTTGATACGGCAGCGAGATTGATTTTGACAGACAATCCTGCTTCAATCCTCAAATCCGACGTTCCGAGGAATTCCGGGGCAGATATAGCAGTGAAAACAATCGTTTTCAGATAGATGCCTTCGTATGCTATCCTTTCAACAGTCATTCCTTCAGGGTTTTCGATGTATTTCTCAAGCGTAGGGATCATGGAAAGGATGTAACGCAATCCTGCTTCAACGATATCCGAATCCAAACCTACCATTACTCTTATTCCAGCGTGCTGGGTCTCTGCATAATCGGTGATTTTTACCTCTATGTAGGCATTGGCTTCAACGAGTATTCCGGATGTAGATTCTATGATGTTGTCCATAACCTTACTTACGACTGTCTGAATGTATTCGCCGAGTGCATCAACACTGGTTATGTTTCCTCCGATTTCGTTGAATGCTTCTATGCCTGCATCTTTGATGTAGCCGAGGATAAGCGTTCTCAGTGCATATCCTCCGGGAACATATCCCCCATTGGTCGTTCCCGGGGTTCCCTGAATGTACGACCATTTTTCTACACCATCGGCAACCCTCTGCCACGAGAAGTTGCTGTTGTCTGTGTCGGTGAACCACGGTGTAGTATCTATCTCGACCCCATCTGGAGAGATGAGTGAAACTCTTTCGCCTGATTTTCCTGAACTTTTGGAATTGTTAAGGGACTGTTTATCGAAAACGATGACCAGTCTCTCAAGAGGGAGAATATCCATATCGGGAAGAGTCAATGTTTTCCTCTCATTGGATCCTGGGACGAGTCTGTAGTCTTTCAGATTGATTGTGTTTCCGCTGTTGTTGTAGAGTTCCACCCATTCACGTCCGTTGTCATCTCCGGCAGGGTTGAGTTCTACTTCATTGATCATGAGTCCAAGTTTCATAGGGAGGTCATATTTCAGTTCGAATCCGACATCCACGCTTCCTTTGGCACCTGCAATAGGCAGAGGTATGTTGGAAAGTATGCTGCTCACAGCAGGAATATCCGATGCAGCCACTGAGATCTCATTGTATTGGACAAGTTTTGGAATCATTCCCTCCATGCCGATGTCTCTGATGAATCCGTTCACGTTGACGAAGTACGGACGGGTCTTCATGAGGGGATCAATGGATACTCCGATTCCCCAGTCTTTTCCTGTTGCTTCACCGCTCACAATAATATGGTATCCGGAAGCATCGCTGTATTTCACCTGGATGGCAGCAAGGACTTTCAGACCGTTTTCGAAAACTTTCTCCATTGAGACTTTGATAATGTCTTTGGAGCTTTTCACAAGTGAAGCAGCGTTCATTGCAAGTATGATTTTGAACCCGTAATATTCCAGGGTGATACTCTGTGAACCGAGCCCCAAATTCATGGCTGTGAGTGCAAGCCCCTCTACCGCGGAGGAGAGGTATCCGTTCAAAACTTCCTGCAGGTACGTAAGGGGAATCTGAAGAGTTTCATATATCTGGGTAATGAGTTCACTAAGGTAGGTTGCAAATTCAACGATTGCTGTTGTACACAGATTGCACAGTTTTTCGATGGATGCAAACATCGTTCTCAAAGGCTCCATCAGAGGCTCAAGAAGTTCTATCAGACTGTTCCATGCATCACTGTAGAGTGTGTTGCTCGCAGTATAAGATGTTCCTGCAAGTGCCCATGCACTGATGCATGCTATGTTGAGGTTGAAATCAAGAGTTATTTTGTTTGAGTATTCCGAATCGGACATTCCGAGGATTTCGTATACGGGATTGGTTCCTGTAACGCTGTATGTCAGTGAACCTTCAACATCGATGCTGAATACGGATGAATATGCTGATGCCGTATCCTTTCCAAAGCCGACGTGGTGAATATTCCTGGATTTGTTTTCGATGGGTGAATTGACTCTTATATCCAATTTTGAGTTATCGGTGATTGTGAATTTTTCGGTGAAAACAACTCCGTTTTCATCGATGAGTTTGAACACATCACTGTCAGGAAGACATACAAGGTCGGAGTAAGGATTCATACCCAGAACATTGGATGTCTCTTCTGATATCTCCAATATCCTGTCCAGGATGTTGTCCTCAAGACCAAGCAGGTCTATTAGACCTGAAGATGAGAATGAAAGCATTTTCACGAGAACATCGTTGGATTCATCTTCGGCATCGGTCATTTTGATCAGAGACTGTACGTGTCTGTCAACCATTGCCCTGTAGTCTGAGATGTAAGATTCAATATCAAAAACATTGCTGTGGTACGTAATGTTTCTGTTGGGGTACCCTTGATCCTCAATGTTCTGGGTGATGTGACTGTCCACAGCATTTCTGATTGATTTTTCCAATTCGTCAACACCGAATATGCTGTATGATTTTTCCTGGATGCGGTCATAAACCGCACATATCAGAGGGTCGGACACTTTTGAATTTCCAATGATTTCTTTTGTTTTATTTTTCACCAATACGTCATATTCTGTGATTGCATCCTCTACAGCTTTTGTAAAAGAGTCTGAGAAAGATGAACTGTCAAAAGGATCCACAGGAACGGATACCATACAGTCATCCCCGAGTTCCAATGCGACCTGGCTCAGTAAAATTTTGAGGGATTCTTTGAACTGGTTCCTGCTTCCGTGATAGTCTCCGAAGAATCCGTCCCATCCGTTCCAACGGAGGATGTCAACATCAGGGTAGTAAACATCCAATGTTTTTCCGGAAACTTCGATTTCAATGAGTTCATCATCAATCCTTTCGGTAACGGTGATGTCAGGAACGGAGATCTGGATACTTTCACCGTTCATGAAGTATCTGTACTCATCCTCAGACATTCCGATGGATTTCATTTTGTTGGTTATGTGTTTACGGAGTTTCTCTGTATTGCCGTCTTCTCCGGTGAAGAATGTCGTAATGGCTTCATATGCCTCGATTTCCCAATCATTGAGTGTATCGATTACGGTGAATCCAAGGTCGAGACAAAGATAGTCCATCCACTGTACCACATACTCATCGATCCCGGAGAGTATGGACTGTGAATACAGTGAACCTATGTTCACGGTAATGCATCCGTCATCCAATGTGACAAGTTCGGCAATATCAACATGTCCGCCGTTGAGGAATCTTGAATCATTGTTGCCGTTGGAATTGAATAACATTGACTGAAGTATTGTGATAGAATGGTCGTAAGCCCTTTTCACATCTGCTTCTGTTATTATTGCAGTGGTTCCGGTTTTACCTCCCGCGGAGGTCATTCCGAATCCCTGAGCAATTCTTTCCTGGCCCAATGCGGTGAGCTGATATTCCATCATCTGTGTAAGTGCAGAGTTATTTCCCGTAGTAGAAAGTTCGAAACGTGTTGCACAATCCAGAAGCAAAGGCAGGCCGGATGTGGCATCCGCGGATATTTCCAGTACATCTGTTGTAACGGTACTGTCCGATATGTGTCTTACTTCGACTTCACCTACGGCTTTCAGATATGCAAGTCTGGAATCAGATGAAAACGCATCTCCTTCGGTTTTGAGTGTCTCTGCTGTAAGTCTGATGTCTGAATCCAGTATTTCCGTCTTTACGCCCTTGCATGTGGTGGGGAAGTTGGATTCCAAAAGTTTTTCTGCCCTGCCCTCAAAGGATTTGCTTCTTTCAATAAGGTTTCCTGATGTCGGTGACGTACTTATGTCCGTTATTATCTGGCCCAATCCTGATTCTATGATAAGTTTGACCCTTTCGTTTTCGTCTTCAACGGCAGCAAACTCGGAAGAGATGGATTCGATGTTGTCCGAACTCTTCTCGATTTCAGCATAAATGACGCAGTAGAATGATCCTGCCATCAGCAGAGCAACTGCGATAAGTGCCATGGGCATCTGTCCTTTTTTCGAAGTATTCCTTCCGTATCGGTTAGGTCGCATACTGTGTGTTTCGACTTTGTGACTGTTATAAAGGGGGAACTACGGTTAGTGTTACGTAACTTCATTTTTGATTTTTCAGTCATCTTCGTTCAATTCGAATAATCTGACCGAGTTCGTTATATAATCGCGTGCGTTAAGGGTATACAGAGGAGAATTTTATGCCTGGAACAGCAAAGAAATACGGCCTCCCTAAAGGACTTCCTAGAAAGACAGAATCCATCTGTCCTGAATGCGGAAAGATTTTGGAAACCGAGTTATATGATAAGAACGGCAGTGTATATGCCAAAAAGACCTGTCCCGAACACGGGGAGTTCGACAGTATGATTTGGTCGGATACCGAATTGTATCTCGGTGTAGAACAGTACGCAATGGACGGAATAGGTATCATTAACGAGAGCGATCCCGATTGCGGTGAGAATAACGTCAGCATAAGGATTGACGACAGGGATTTCGATCTCAACACATCCACCATTCTTTGTAATATCGATCTGACAAACAGATGCAACATGACATGCCCCATCTGTTTTGCAGAAGCAAACTCCTCGGGTTATGTGTATGAGCCCGACTATGATACGGTTGTAAAGATGCTCGAGATGCTCAGAGCACAGAAACCCGTAAAATGTACTGCTGTGCAGTTCTCAGGCGGAGAACCTACGATTCACCCAAGGTTCTTCGACATCGTAAAAAAGGCAAAAGAGCTCAAGTTTGCCCAGGTTCAGGTTGCTACCAACGGTCTGGAGTTCAGGGACTTAGAGTTCTGTAAGAAGGCTTCCGAAGCAGGCCTCAACACACTTTATCTTTCATTCGACGGAGTATCTGACGATGTCTATATCCAGGCTAGGGCAAGGAAGATGTTCCACGTTAAGCAGCAGGTTCTCGACAACCTCAGAAAATTGGAGAAGAAACCCTCGGTAGTATTGGTCCCGACAGTTGTTAAGGGAATGAATGACAAGCAGATCGGAGACATCATCAAGTTCGCTTTCGATAACTCGGACATCGTAAGAGGTGTCAACTATCAGCCCGTTTCCTTTACCGGAAGGATTACCAGTGAAGAGCTTGAGAGAGGCAGATTCACAATCCCCGACCTCGTCAGGGAATTCGGAGAACAGACGGGATGGACAAAGAAGTCCGATTGGTACCCTGTACCTGTTGTCGCACCCATATCGAATTTCGCATCACTCCTCATGGGAGAGAATAAGGCAACATTCACAGTCCATCCACACTGCGGTATTGCAACATACCTTTACAGGGATGACAACGGTGTCGTCACACCGATTACCAGATTCGTGGACGTTAACAAGTTCATCAACGGACTCAATGAGATTTCAGAAAAGCTGGATAAGGCCAGGTTTAAGAAGCTCTATCTCGTGAAAGTTGTCAAGTTGATGAGCTCATGCATTATCGATGAGGAACTTCCGGAAGGTCTTACCAGGAAGGATTTGGCAGGATTGATCAAGGCTGTTTTCAGCGACAAGTCCAAGGAAACTCTCGCTAAGTTCTCATGGAAGATGATGTTCGTCGGAGGTATGCACTTCCAGGATGCATACAACTATGACATTCAGAGGGTTCAGCGTTGTGCAATCCACTATGCAACTCCAGACATGAAGGTTATTCCGTTCTGTGCATACAACTCGGGACCGGAGTACCGTGTAAATGTCGAGAAAAAATATTCCGTTCCGTTGGATGAATGGAAAGCCAAACACAAAGAAGAAGCAAAGGCTCTCGAACAGGCACTCATCGTTCCTGAGGATCAGAGGCCGGACCAGTGAGGGATAGAATGATTGTAGATTATCATAAGTGTCTTCACTGCGGAGGATGCGTAGGGTCCTGTCCGCAGAATGCCATATATTTGAACGATTACATCCTCGAGTTCAACGATGATTGTAACAACTGCGGCAGATGCATCAAACTCTGTCCTGTAGCAGCACTTTCCAGAGGTGAGTGAGATGGTTACAAGATATGACTGTGACATTGTTATCGTAGGTGCAGGTCCTGCAGGAAGCATGGCTGCAAAGTTCTGTGCACAGGGCGGACTTAACACAATCCTTTTGGAGAAAAAGGCTGAAATCGGTGCGCCCCTCAGGTGTGCGGAAGGAGTTTCCAAGAAATGGTTGGAAGAGGTCGGAATCACTCCCGATCCAAAATGGATCTGTGCAGACATGAAGGGTGCAATCATCAGATCACCCAGCGGTTACAAGTTCCAGCTTGATGAGAGCAGGGCAGGATCCGAAGTCGGATACGTCCTTGAGAGGCACCTATTTGACAAAGCACTTGCGGCAGATGCTGCTGAGGCAGGTGCAAAGATCATGATGCGTACCGGAATCACCGGAGTAATCAGGGATGAGGCCGGAAAGCTCGTAGGAGTCAAAGGTAACAGTCTCGGTGAACCTGTCGAAATTTACGCAAAGTGTGTGGTAGCTGCAGACGGTTACGAATCTCAGGTTGCAAGATGGGCAGGAATGAAAGACACAGTTCCTAAAATGTCTGACATCTGTACCTGCATACAGTACAGAATGGTCAACCTGGATATCGAGCACGAGTACTGTGACTTCATCATCGGAGGAGACGCACCCGGAGGTTACATCTGGATTTTCCCCAAGGGGGAGACAGTGGCCAACGTCGGTATTGGAATCATGGGTACAAAATGCAAGCACGGTGCAGATCCTAAGTATTATCTTGACAAATACATCGCAAAGACTCCCGGACTCGCACAGGGAGAGATCGTAGAGGTTGTCGGAGGATTCGTTTCAACCTGTCCCGGATTGGATGAGACAATCGCAGACAACCTTGTCCTTGTCGGAGATGCTGCAAGGGTAATCGATCCGATTACAGGCGGAGGAATCTGTCACGCATGCAGGACAGGAATGTACGCAGGTAAGGTACTCGTAGAATGTGCAAAGACCGGAGACTTCTCCAAGGCAGCACTCAAGCCTTACGAGAAAATGTGGCGTGACAGGATGGAGGACAAGCTCTTCAGGAACTTCATGGCTAAGGAGAGGCTTGCAGAGCTTGATGATGAGACAATCGATGAACTCATCAAACTCATCCAGGATTCAGACATCGGAGAGGTCAATGTTTACAACCTTCTCAAGGTCATCAAGGACAGGTTCCCCAAGGTCGTAGAAGGTTTCGAAGATCTGATCTGAGTATAAACTGAGGGGGAAACCCTCCCTCACTTTTGAAATTATATAATATTGGCAGAAGTGTTCAACAACAGCGTATGCTTTGTTCACTCGGCTGTATTTTCTTCCAGGCGTACACCTTCTGTGTCCGTGTGAACGATTATGGGTGTTCCGCCTCTGAGTGTTATGGCCTCACAGACCTTTTCAGGTTCGTCGGTGAGAGCAATCATACTTCCTCCGCCTCCAGAGCCTGTAAGTTTGGACCCGTAAGAATAAGGAAGTGTTGCATTGACAAGTTTATTCAGTTCGTTGCATGATACGCCGAGGATGGATAGAAGCTTATGATTCTTGGTCATAGCATCACCAAGGTCCTCTTTGTCATTCCTTCTCATAGCATTCATACCAATCAGTGCAATGAGTCCCATTTCGTCAATGATGTCCGCGGCGAACTTATTGTGTTCTTTGTATTTGCGTACTTTTTCAACTATAGGTCCTGTGGGTGCGTGTATGCCTGTATATCCAATGACGAACGTCATATCCGGAACGTCAATTTCTTTCACGTCCCAGGTCTTTCCTGCTTTGTCAATTGTCCACAGGTGTCTGCCTAGGCCTTCCGGACTGTTGAGGGCAACTCCTCCGCCCTTGGTACATGTGGATGTGTCCAACGGGCTTGCACGCCCCTGTGCAAACCATTCTGCTTCGAAAGACTCTCTGGCAATGGTTTCTTTATCAGTATCTTTGCCGTAGAGTGTTCTGACGGCCAGAGAAAGAGAGGACGACAGTGCAGCAGAGGACCCGAGGCCGGAACTTGTAGGCAGGGTCGTGTCTCCGTACACTGACAAACTGGAAATGTTGTTGTCTAGCATGATGGACCTTATGTGGGGGTGTGCCCCCGCTAAAGGTCTGTAACCGTTGACATAGAAGTCATCGCATTTGGATACCTTTGTGACTGTCCTTTTGTCTATAGCAATGGCTACAGCAGGTTTGCCGTACACGACGGAATGTTCCCCCAGAACAATCATTTTACCGGGAGCAGATGCGGTAACTTCGTAATCAACAGTCATCAATCATTCAATCCATACTTTCTGAGTGTTTCGTAGATGGCATCATTGGGACTTCTCATTCCGAGTGCGGGCTGTCCCATGTCCCACCAGTGTTCTTCGAATGCCTGGAGTTCCTCAAGATACTGCTCGTCAGTCTCAAAGTTCTCTGGATCTACCGTCTGCATTGCCTTCTTGGCCTCTTCGAGGATATCCACGTTGTATTTCTTGTTGGCAAGTGCCATTCCAACCATATTATCGAAACAGTAGGTCATGTCCAATGCAAGCTCTGTTGTAGCAGAATCCAGCATGAGGTCGATTGTGGAATTCACAGCCATGAGGAATACCATTTCCAATCTCTTTTCCTCAGGTATATTCTGCTGATCGATATGTTTGATCAGTTCATCGAACATGAGATCCCTGATGGCCTGAGTCCTGGCAGGGTTCTTTCCCCAGATCTGTTTTTCAGCGGTAACTTCCTCAGGTTCTTCCAATATTGTGTTGACTTCTCCTGTGATAGGGTCGATTTCCACACGAGTTTTCTGTTCTTCCATGTTCATGCCTTCTTTTTTAGTTCTGTGTAGGTTTTTGCCAAGATATCCATTCCTTTGGAAATCTTGGTTTCATCAGCTGCATATGAGAATCTCAGGTGTCCTTCTCCGAACGATCCGAAAGCGGAACCGGGAGTACATATGAGTCCGTTCTTTGCGAGTTCCATCGCCAAATCGGCAGATGGAATATCCAAATCATATGAGGGGAATGCATAGAATGCACCTTTCGGTTTGGTAATGTGCATTCCGTCAATCTCATTGATCCTTTCAACAATCAGGTCTCTTCTCCTTTTGAAGATTGTACGTGCATCTTCAAGATAGTTGTCTATGTCCGACATTGCTGCAAGTGCTCCGTACATCGCAGGCATATTAGGGCTTGCACATACGTGATATTGCATTTTGATCAGGTGTTCCATCATGTCTTCGTTGGCCATAAGGAATCCAAGCCTCCATCCGGTGACAGCCATCATTTTGGAGAATCCTCCCACCACAATGCTTCTGTCCAGATGTGACAGGTAGGAAAGGTGCTTTCCTTCGTAAATGAATGAATCATAGACCTCGTCGGATACGATCAGGAGGTCTTTATCCTCAGCAACATCCAGGATTGCCTTGTATGTGTCTTCCTCCAATACGGATCCTGTGGGGTTTGAAGGGTTGTTGACGAATATTGCCTCAGTATTTTTGGTTATTTTTGACTGTATATCGTCAATATCCGGTTGGAATGTTTCAGGTGTTAAACGATATTCAGTGAAGGTTCCGCCGGCGAGTTTTGCATGAGGTCCATATATGACGAATCCGGGGCTGGGAATTAGAACATTGTCTCCCGGATCCAATACAGACATGCAGACTTCCAACAGTGCAGATGATCCACTGGGCGTAATCATTACGTTGTTTGCGGTCAATGGGTGATACACTGAGTATTTTTCTGCTACTGCTGCCCTGAGATCGGGAATGCCTGCTGTAGGGCCGTATTTGTTGAGTCCGTTCTCTGCTGCAAGAGTCATTCCGTCTATTGCCTTCTTCGGAGGGAGCAGATCCGGCTCGCCAAGCCCAAGGTTTATGCTGGATGGGCTTGCCAGGTCGAACATTTTTCTGATGCCTGACATCGCTATGGAATCCAACCTCTGTGAGACCTTCATAGGGGGGCGATGTGTTTGTGTTTATTTATGGCTATGCAAGACTGTGCTGGACACAGGTAGGTTATGGATTGTCAACGAGAGATTCAGCAAACTGAACAATTCAAAATTACATTTGATTCAGCCAGTAAGGGATAATGGTTTGTCATATCAACACGGCGTTGGATGCCATCATGATGTACAAAATTGTACATAATTATTTTATAGGTTGGATGGAGTTGGATGCCAACATAAACATCTATATTTTATATAGAAAAATACTATAAATTTAATCTGGGTATTTGACTAAATTAAGTTTCATACTAAAAGACTTAAATACATTTGTATGCAATACATTATATATGAAACATTGACCGTGGCATGAGCAGTAGGTCAAAAGTTCTGGAGGGAACAAAATGGGATTCATGGATAAATTAAAAAACCTCTTCAAAAAGAAAAGTGCACCTCAGGATAAATGTGACTGCGGATGTCAGGGAAAGAAGGGTGCGTCAGGTAAATGTTACGCTGATGAATTCAAAGGTGACGGGGACGTGGCCAAGGCATTGTGCTATGCAGCAGCAAAGGTCGACGACAAAATTAAAGCCGGCAAGATTTCAGAGTCCGCAGCAAAAATCTACATTGCACGCTTGAAAGAGATTCAGGCATCCGGCGACTCTGACGATTCGAAGATTATTCAGATCAGTCAGGTGATAGGCGGAATCATCAACGCATGATTATCACAGTCTAAATATCATAAACTCTTTAACCACCCACGGTGGTTTCTATTCCTAAAGTTTTGAGCATGGATTTGCTGTATATGTTCTTCGATGCTGCCAATATGCACAGATGGAACGATCACATACGTCCTCTGGACCTTACAGAACTTGATAAGCAGGCACACAAGGCCGCTATCGCATGGGTTTTGGGTAAATCCTGGGAAACCGAAACCAACAACAGACTGGATTGGAGAAAGCTCATAGAACATTTAGTTTTTTCATTCATCGAAAGAAGTGTTATGACTGACATTAAACCTCCCCTTTTTCACAGGATTAAAGCAGAAAAATCCGAGGAAGTTGCGGATTTTGTAATGTCTGAGGTCAGAAAACTTTCCGTGAATGCAGAATTCCTTGATCGTATGGATGTGTACATGCGTTCATCCAATGACTCGGTAGAAGATCAGGTGCTGCGTGCTGCACATTTCCTTGCAACCAATTGGGAGTTCTCATTGATTTATGATATGAATCGTAAATCCGTCGGAATAGATAATACAAAGAAGAGTATCGAAAATGAACTGTTTCAACATAAACAGATTATAGGCAATATGCAGAAAGCACTCTACGGTCACAGTACCACTAATTTCATAGATTTGATAGGTCAGCTGAGATTTCAGAAAAGATGGACAAGAACGCCAAGGATCCCGGAGACAACAGTGTTGGGGCATTCTCTGTTGGTAGCCAACATGGTGTTCCTTAATGACTGTGACAGCGGCGTATCCGACAGAACGATTTATAATGATTATTACACAGCATTGTTCCATGATCTCCCCGAGGTTCTTACGAAGGACGTGATTACTCCTGTGAAGGCAAATGTCGACGGTCTTTCAGAGATGTTGGAAACATATGAGAAGGAAATGGTGGAGTCCAAGATAATGCCGATGATACCCTCGGAGTGGACGGATGAATTCAGATTCCTGATTTATGATCCGTTTTCAGATAAGGAAGATTCTGTCTTCGGAAAAGTGTGCGGCAGGAGGATTAAAGCATTCGATTTAATGGGTGCATACATGGAAGCCCGCCTTTCGAGATATTACGGTATCTCTTCGCCTGTACTGAAGAAAGCGGAGAAGACTACTAAGGACAAGATAGAGAAATTCAGAGATTACGTGGATGTGGATTCTCTGTTAAAGGATCTTGAAAAAATATGTATCTGATTCCGGCGTGAAGCCGGAATCGTAAATCAGTTTCCGATTACTTCCTGTCCTCTCATGTAAGGTCTGAGGACTTTGGGAATCGTGACGGTTCCGTCTTTGTTCTGATAGTTTTCCAGAATAGCGACCATGGTTCTCGGCAGTGCGAGTCCTGAACCGTTGAGTGTATGAACGAATTCGCTCTTAAGGTGGGGTTCAGGCCTGTATTTGATCTTGGCCCTGCGTGCCTGGAAGTCTGTGAAGCATGAACAGGAAGATGCTTCCAACCATGCGTCCTTTCCGGGGACGTAGAGTTCAAGGTCATAACATTTAGCACAGGAGAAGCTCATGTCACCTGTACACAGGAGTAAGACACGGTACGGGAGTTCCAGTTCTCTGATGAGCTCTTCAGCATCCATTCTGAGTCTTTCGAGGACATCGAAAGATCCTTCCGGTTCTACGAATCTCACCATTTCTACCTTGTTAAATTCATGAACCCTTATGATTCCGTGTGTATCGGAGTGTTTACCTGCCTCTCTCCTGAATGACGGGAGGTATGCAGTGTAGTTCACAGGAAGATCCTTCCTGTCGAGAATCTCTCCCTGAAGGAGATTTGTTACAGGCACTTCTGCAGTGGGGTTGAGCCACATGTCGTCCCTTTCAAGGTAATACATATCATCTTTGAGGTTGGGATACTGTCCTGTTCCGATGACTGCGTTGGTGTTGATTACCACGGGAGGGAAGACCTCTGTGTAGCCCTGATCCTTGTGTCTGTCAAGGAAATAGCTGATCATAGCGCGTTCAAGACGTGCTCCGTCTCCTTTGAGACAGTAGAATCCGCTTCCTGCGACCTTGGTTGCTCTCTCAAAATCGATGATGTCGAGATTATCAGCAATTTCAAAGTGTTCAAGAGGTTTGAAATCAAATTCCCTCTTTTTTCCCCATTCATACACAACTACATTGTCGTGTTCATCTTTTCCAATCGGTACAGATGAGTGAGGGATATTGGGGATGTTGAGTAATGCATCAGTCCTGTCTGCTTCACAGGCTGAAAGTCCCTCATCGATTTCCTTGATCCTTGATGATACAGATTTCATTTCCTGTACAAGAGCGTCTTTCTCGGGGCCCTTGAGTCTGGAAATCTGAAGTGAAACATCATTTCTCTTTTTTCTGAGGCGGTTTCCTTCCTCAGTGAGTGCTCTCCACTCCTTGTCTGCATTGAGGAATTTATCGAGGACGTCCTCGCTTCTATTCCTGTTGATGAGCATTGTCCTAATCATATCGGGATTTTCCCTGATTATGTTTGCATCCAACATTGTATCACTCAGAATTTCTTTTGAGACAGTGATGTCCATGTCCTTTTGTCCGTAAGAATTATGACGCTGCCGCGAACATCTACAACGACGGATTTCGTCATTTCAGAGAGGATGTCTGCAACTTCTTTTGCATCTCCTTCGGAATTGTCTAGGACTTTGACCTTGATCAATCTGTTTTTCTTCAGCTGTGCTGAGATCTCCTCGTATACCGAATCCTTCAATCCGTCTTTGCCGACATGGACGGTAGGATTGATCTCAAGTGCTCTGCGCATGAGCTCTTTTCTTGCTTCTTTTTCTGTCATATGCGTTTCTCTTTCCTATATGGTATACGTTTGATGTGCCCGCATTCTGTACAGGTATGCGTCATCACATCGTTATTGAGCCTAATCTGTAGGTTGATTCCGGGAACAAGCGGGATTCTACATTTTTTGCAGTATCTGAACTGACCCGGCATTTTTGTTTTTGATTTACGGCATATTGCTAATGCAATCTCCACATATCTGACTGCACGGTCTTTTCTTCCGGATTTCAGCGCATCAACTGAAAGTGCAGTGAGGCGTGATATGCGTTCCTGGGCGATCTGTGAAACCTTTTGGTTGGAGATGCGCCTCTTTGCCATATCATCCCTTCTTTACTTATAATAGGATATAACGTTTTTCCTGTCGGATGTCGATTATGCGACAAGGGATAGCAGGTAGTTCCTGACCTCTGTTTCTTCTTCGGATATTTCAGCTTCCGGATCGGCATACTGTATCCACAGGAAGATGAAATAATCGTGGAATGACTGAACAGCCTCGTCCCATGTTTCCTTCGAGACAGATATTCCCAAATCCTCATTCTTCAGGGACCAGATGCCGTTGTCGTAGGATATTGTAGCTACGACAGGGGATTTCAGGGTAACGTCTCCGTCTCCTGATATCATCCTGCGAAATTTGATTGACGATACAGGAGTAACTCCTCCCGCATCTCTGATTTCCAGGAGATTTCCGTCTTTGGAGAAAGACATCTTTCCGCCGATGATGACGGGCTGTCCTGCATATGCCTTTGTTGCAGTCTCTGAAGCTTTATCTGCAAAATAGAGTTTGGTTTTGTCATCACCGCAGATGAGACTGACGCTGTCGTGTCTGGATTTTGACTGCGATATTGAAATTATACCTAATGTGGCTCCGTTGGCAGTAAATCCCTTGTTCTTGATGAATGCTTCGAGTTTTTCTACATTCACTGTGCCGAGTTTCTTGGATCCATCTGCTCCGTAGAGGAGGGAGTATCCGTTGTAAGCGTTGAGGTGTCTGTAGAGGGCTACGATGTCGTATATGATCTGGTTGCGGTATATCGGGTCATTGAAGTGATCTTCCATCCAATATCCTCCGATTCCGGAACCGAGTGCGTCAAGAGTTTCCTCCATGAGTGTTACGGCATCATCTACTATGTTGCCGTATCCCTCTGTCTGAGGTGCGATTGTGGATGAACCGAGTGATATTCCTCCAGTTTCATTGAGGAAAAGAACGAATCTTGTCAGAAGGTCGGGGTGTAGTGACTTTTGGATCCTGAGCTCTTTGGCTACCAGGTATTCTCCGATGTCTCCGAGAATACGCTGAACGTCTACCATTACCTGTCCTGCAAGTGCTACAGGGACATTGCCTTCGTCTCCCTCTGGGATAACGCTTACTGCAAAATTCTTCATTACGGCACCTCTAATTTTAATCCTGTATATATCTGGGAATATTAAGGCTCTTCGGGAGATTGTGTTTCGTTCGACTTAATCAAATAGAGAGATATACATTGACTGCATCGTGTATTTCCGACCAGGAGTTGGCAGGTTCGGTCTGGTACCCGAGGCTGCTTTGACAGCATCTTGTGATGTTTAAAACACGGCATTTGGTCATATTTTTCTGTTGAAATGCAAAAGCTTATATGGAGAATGTGTTTCGGGAGAATCGTTCATAGTTCGAATCAAGGGTAACCTTTTAATATAGATTGGAGGTTGTCAGATTTCGCAACTTACCTATATATTAAGGTGGTATGAATGGCAAGAAAGCCCGCAGTAATGTACAGACAGGTCAAGGGAATGGCTTTCACCCGCAGAAAGTTCATGGGTGGAGTTCCCAACAGCAGAATTCAGCAGTTCGACATGGGTAACCTCAGGGAGGAGTTCCCCGTCGTACTTTCACTTAAAGTCAAGAACCGCGTCCAGATCAGGCACACAGCATTGGAAGCCGGACGTATCGCAGCCAACAGGGTCCTCTCCAAAGAGGCAGGAGTGGCAAACTATCACCTCAGGGTCAGGGTCTACCCCCACATCGTCTTGAGGGAGAACAAGCTCGCAACAGGCGCAGGAGCAGACCGTGTTTCAAGCGGAATGAGATCCGCATTCGGAAAGAACGTTGGAACCGCAGCAAGGCTCGAGCGCAACCAGATTATTCTTTCGGTCTCTTGTACACCCGCAGTTTTCGAGAAAGCAAAGACAGCTTTGTGGAAAGCTTCAATGAAGTACCCCACACCCTGCTACATCGAAATCGAGAAGGGTAAAGAGCTCGTAATGTAAATGTTTAATCTGAAACTTCAACACGTTGCTGCGTGGATCAGCGACAGGGGCTATGCCTCTGTCGCACTCCAGTTGCCCGAAGGACTTAAGGTTAGGGCAACAGAGATAGTTGATTTTCTGACCCGTGAAACGGGTGTAATTTGCACGGTCCTTGGTGATCCGTGTTACGGTGCCTGTGACCTTTTTGTCCGCTACAAGGATTTGGCGGAAGCATTGATTCATTTCGGTCATTCCCCAATACCTTCACAAGGGGACGATCCAGATGTTCTCTACATTGAGGCTGATATGAATCTGGATATAGAGGATGCAGTAAGGGCTTCTGCATCTGAATTAGAAGGAAAAATAGGCCTTTTAGCAACAGTACAGTACATTGGTTGTATCGATGTTGCTAAAAGGATTTTGGAATCCATGGGAAAAGAGGTATTCGTAGGTACCGGGGATGCAAGAACCAAGTATCCTGGACAGGTCCTGGGTTGTAACTGTAGTTCAGCATATGCCGTGTCAGAGGACGTGGACATCTTCCTGTATATCGGAGAAGGCGATTTTCATCCGTTGGCGGCAGCTTTTGGTGTGAACAAACCTATCAGAGTGCTAAATCCTGTGACAGGGGAACTGCGGTCGGTGGATGATGTCAAAGACCGTATTCTGAGGAAAAGATTTGCGATGATAACATCTGCATCCGATGCGGAAAGATTCCTCGTCATTGTCTGTGATAAGATCGGACAGAGAAGAGATGCTGTCGCAAACGATCTGATTGAGAAGATCAGATCCGTAGGAAAGACTGCGTACAAGATCTACATGAATGAACTTGCACCTCAGAATCTTTTGGCATATGATGTCGATGCATACGTGTGTACTGCATGTCCCAGAATAGCGATGGACGATTCGGCAAGATACAGCCGCCCCATGTTGACGCCTCCTGAGACGGAAGTTGCAATAGGAATCAGGCAGTGGGAAGAATACGTCTTTGATGAGATACGTCCGTAGAGTATTAAACCAACCACTTAATACCGGATAACAGATGATGTATTATGGCACATTCTGAAGACATAATTAACAGCGAACTTCCCGATGTTATAGTCGGAATCGGAACCTGCAAGAATCGTAGTGCCGTAGAATCCAGTGCATCAAAGTTTCCTGACAATGTTATAATCTATGATGATCCAGAACTTCTGGCAAAGGATTTGGCATCCGGAAAGATCGATGCCGCAGTCAGAGGAAACATGTCTTCATCAGTACTTCTTCCACTGATCAAAAAGGAACTCAATCTTGAGTCATTGGAAAGAGTCGTGATTTTGGAACCACTCGGTGGCAGACTCGTCTGCATGGCTCCCGTGGGCATCGATGAAGGATGGACCAAGGAACAGAAGATAGGTTTCATCAGAAGAAGTAAACCTCTTCTCAAAAAACTTGGAATGGGGGAGAGGATAGCAGTAATGTCCGGAGGAAGGTCGGACGACATGGGCCGTAACGACTGTGTTGACCGTACGATAAGGGATGCAATTGAAATCGTATCCGAACTCAAAGAGGAAGGATACGACATATATGATGCACAGATACTCATCGAGGACATAGTGAAAGAGGCGGATTTCCTCATAGCACCTGACGGAATATCCGGTAATCTGATTTTCAGAACAATGCATTTCATTGGCGGTGCCAAAGCATTAGGTGCACCGTTAATTAACACAGACAAGGTATTTGTCGATACATCAAGGGTAAAGACAGATTTCACAGACTCCATAGCCCTTGCAATGAAACTAACGGAGAGATCTATATGATATTGGAGATAGACGGCGGACATTCAGGAATCAGATTTTCTGCATGTCATTTCATTCCTCACCATGATAAATGTTCAAGACTGCATGGCCACTCATACATACTTCGTCTCAGATTGGAAGGAGACATCGGTGAGAACGGAATGGTGATGGACTTTGTAGCTCTTAAAAAACAGCTTAAGGCTTTCGTCGATGAGTTCGATCACAAGACAATACTTCCAGGAAATTCTCCTGATGTTAAACTCACGATTTCAGATGATTCAGTCGAAGCAATATCGTGTGGTAAGAGGTATGTATTCCCTCTGATGGATGTTGTAATCATTGATGTGTCAAACACAACAGCAGAGGAGATGACGAAACTTATGGTGAACCGCATGGTCAGTGAGGTCGAGTTCCCATCCAATGTCAGATCCGTTGCTGTAGGTCTTGATGAGGAACGTGGACAGACAGCATGGTACGAGGTGAAGATCTGATGTCCGGTGCAGTCGTTTTACTTTCCGGCGGATTGGATTCCACCACAACGTTGGCACAAGCCATTGCGGACGGTCATGAAGTGACTGCGCTTAGTTTCAGGTACGGACAGAGACACACCAAGGAACTTGTTTCCGCTAAGAATGTAGCAGATCACTACGGTGTTAAACACGTCATTGTGGATATGGATCTGAGTATGTTCAGATCTGCACTGACAAGAGATGATATCGATGTGCCAGAATGTAGGGGTGAGTCTGAAATGGGTTCGGATATCCCCGTCACATACGTGCCTGCAAGGAATATAATCATGCTTTCGGTTGCAGCAGGCCTGTGTGAGTCTGTAGATGCGGACCGTATATACATTGGTGCAAATTCTGTAGATTATTCCGGTTATCCTGATTGCCGTGAGGAATTCTTCGAGGCATACGAAAAGATGATTGCAGTCGGAACCAAATGCGGTGTAGAAGGCAATCCAATACACATTGAGTTGCCTATACTTCATTTGAGTAAAGCAGACATAGTACGTTTGGGAAAGAAGCTCAATGCACCCTTGCATCTTACATGGTCATGCTACGAGGGTGGAGAGAAGGCATGCGGAAAATGCGATTCATGTCAGCTCAGACTGAAAGGATTCCATGATGCCGGTTATGAAGATGAAATAGACTATTGTTGATATCATGAAGATTATCGAGGCCTTCAGATCCATTCAGGGAGAAGGTAAGTATATCGGTGTACCGACATACTTCATAAGATCTTCCGGTTGCAATCTAAGATGTTCATGGTGTGATACATCATATGCATTTGATGGTGGAAAGGACATGTCTTTGGAAGAGATAGTTGCTCTGACCGAATCTGATTATCATGTCTCCATTACAGGCGGGGAGCCGATGATCCAACCTGAATTCCTGGAACTTGTGGATATGCTGTTGGATGATGGCAAGTTCATTACCGTCGAAACGAATGGTTCCATCGACATTTCTTCAATTGTCGGAAGGGAGAATGTGATGATCAGCATGGATGTCAAATGCCCTTCGTCCAAGATGACAGATAAGATGATTTTAGATAATATCCGTCTTTTGGAGGAGAAGGACCAGGTAAAGTTTGTCATAGCTGATGAAAAAGATCTGGATTTTGCAATAAAAACGATAGATCAGTATGAACCCAAGGCGGAAGTAATATTCGGTGCCGTAGGTGGGTTGAATCTGAAATATCTGGCAGAAGAAGTTGTAAGAAGAAAATTAAACGTACGTGTGCTTCCGCAGCTTCATAAAATAATTTGGGGAGATGAGAAGGGCGTTTAATCGCCCATATTCTCAAATTTTTTCTTCCTTTCTTGTCTTCTCTTAAAGTTTTCAATGCATTCTTCTACGGTTCCGTCTTCATCAAAAGATACAGTGATTCCTGCTTTGGTCAGGATATCATATCCGTGTCCTCCGATTCCGCCGGTTATGACTGCATCGATGCCGAGTGAAACTATGGCATCAGCCACCTTCATTCCTGCACCTTCTGCATTGATGAACTCATTCTCTACGACTTCATAGTCCAATGTGTCGTAGTCTACGATGAGGAAGAATGGGGCATGACCGAAGTCCTCACTCACATAGGAGGTAAGGTCATCCCCATCGGATGTCACACCTATTTTCATTTCACTCAACTGTCTTGACAATCTTGTCTACGATCGAGTCGAATGCTTTTGCAGACTCACTGTCAGGGTGTGAGATTACAACAGGCATTCCGTTGTCTCCTGAGAGTACGATGGCAGGTTCGATCGGTACTCTTCCGAGGAACTGGATGTTGAATTCCTCGGCAGTCTTCTGTCCTCCTCCGCTCTTGAAGATGTCAGTGACCTCTCCGCAGTGGGGACATACGAATCCGCTCATGTTCTCTACAATACCGATAATCGGGATTTCTGCTTCGGCAGAGAATGTGATGGATTTTCTCGAATCCAAAAGTGAAACGTCCTGAGGCGTTGTGACAATGACCATTCCGTCTGCCTTGGGGATGAGCTGGATAATTGAGATTGCCTCATCTCCTGTACCTGGGGGCATATCGACGACGAGATAATCGAGGTTACCCCAGTTGACGTCTTCGAGGAACTGTCTAATTGCAGTCATCTTTACAGGGCCTCTCCAAATGACAGGGGAGTCTTTGCTGGGCAAAAGGAATGCCATGGATATGAGTTTCAGTGACGGAGGTACAATGATGGGGATGAGCATCTCGTTCTCAACATCGAGCTTTTCATCTTCTACACCGAACATCTTGGGGATGTTGGGTCCTGTGATGTCGATATCCATAAGACCAACGTCATATCCTTTCTGGTTGAGTTTCATTGCGATATTAGATGAGACAGTACTCTTTCCCACACCGCCTTTTCCGCTCATTACTATGATTACGTGTTTGATCTTTCCAAGACTTTCCTGGAGCTTGAAGTCTCCTTCGTTTATCATTGGTTTAGCCATGGTGTTTACTTCCTGCGTGAGGTATCTTATCGCCGTTTATAGAACTGTCGGAACGGATATATTGTGAGTAGTCGATTATGTACCATGCCTTTGGGAGATCCGTGCGGAGGAGAATTCACATACACAGACGAGGGGTTGCCGGTGTGCATCTCTGCAGTTACAATAAATGTATCCTCACTGCAGATGTCATATGATTTTTACACAGAGTTGTTAGGATTCAGATTATTCGATAAGGAAGAAGGCAAGGTCTATCTGAAGAGAGGGGATGCTGTCATCATTCTGAGGAAATCAGAAGATGTAGGAAAAGATACTGGACTGTATTTAGGTGTCGACAATCCCTTCGATCTCCACAGAAGACTGATTGACGAGGCAGTGATTTTTATCAGAGATCCAATGAACAGTCCGATCGGAGTGTACACAACATTTCTCGATCCTGATAGGAATGTAATCAATGCTGTAGATAAATATGGAAAAATGGAAAGACCGTGAGGTCAGTTTCCAAGGTTTGATTTTTCGATAGCATCATCGATTTCCTTCTCAAGGTTCTTGGGAAGGCCTTTGATGCTTCCTACGAGGAATCCTCTGACGATCATTCCTACAGCTTCATCTTCGTTGAGGCCTCTTGACATTAGGTACTCAATCTGGTCGCGAGCAATCTTACCGACTGCTGCTTCATGAGTCATCTCAACATCTGCTACGGATGATTCCAATTCAGGGATAGCGAGTGTAATTCCTCCATCCTTAAGGACGATACTTCTGCATTCAAGGTGGGCTTTTACACCAGGGCAGTTTCCTACAAGCCTTCCGCGTGCAATTATGTTTCCTCCCTGATTGATGCTTCTGGACATAATCTCAGCACTCGTGTTGGGTGCGTTCATTATTACTGTACCGCCTGTATCAATTTCAGAACCCTCATGCGAGAGACATATTGTGTTGTAGATGCAGGATGCACCCTCTCCGTTAAGGTATGTGGTCGGAGCACTCTGGAGTGTTCCGACAGGATTGAGGATGACATAGTTGTTCACATAGTGTGCATCCTTTCCGAGGATTGTTGTGGTCCTGGGTCTGACGACTGTGTCCGATCCCCAGTTGTGGATCATCGAGAATGACAGTGATCCGCCGTCTTTAACGTAAATCTCGGATACTCCGATGTGAAGTGCGTTCATTGCATGTTTGTCTGTGGTACATCCTGTAATGATTTCCAGGGATGCATCCTCTTCTACGATGACAATGTTGTGCACATTCTGCATGGTGTTCTTTGACTTGATGAGCATACATGTCTGCACAGGATTCTTTGCTTTGTATCCCTTTTTCACGCGGATGAAATATCCGTCGGAATCCTCAAGGAATGTTTTTGCTGTGAATTTGTCCTTTTCGGGATCCATTGCGTTCCAGTAATAGTCCTTGACCCAATCGTACTTATCCAGGGCTTCTCTGAGAGACAGGAGTTCTACGCCTTCTTCGGCTTTATTGGAACAGTGGCTCATTCCGTTGTTGATGAACATGATCGAACCGTCACGGTTTTCATCATCGGTTGTGACTCCAACATCGATCATTGTCTTCTTCAATTCTTCATCCACATCCTGAAGTGAGCTGATTTTCTCAACATCAGAGGATCCGACCTCATAATTGTCAAGGTTGACATCGGGGCCGTATGCACCTGCTTTCTCGAGTGCCTTCTTTACTCCTGAATGTTCACCGCTCTGCATGTTATGCACTCCTTGTATCCTCTTTCTCTGATATCCTTGAGAAGGTCTGTGGGTCTTCCTGAACAGCGGATTACACCGTTTTGAAGAACGTATCCCTTATCTGCACCGATGTAGTCCAGAATCTGACCTGTGTGTGTAATTACCAATGCTGAAACGTGTCTTGAACACTTGGAGTTCTCACATTTGCATTTTTTCTCATAAAGGAGGTTGTGAACCTTCTTTCCGATAAGGTCTATGCTTTCGAGATCGACTCCGGATTCCGGTTCGTCGAGAAGAACGAAATCAGGTTTCTGTGCAGTAAGCTGCAGCAATTCCGATCTTTTGATTTCTCCTCCGGAAAATCCGACATTGATGTCTCTCTCAAGGAAATTTTCCATCCTGAATTCTCCGGCTTTGTCAAGAATCGAGCTATCGTTTCCTGCGGTTACCTTCACAAGATCTCCGAGTTTCACACCTACGACGTTCGGAGGCCTTTGCATCATCATTCCGATTCCGAGCTTGGCGCGTTCGTCAACCTCCATATCTGTGATGTCAGTTCCTTTGAAATAGATCTTACCGCTGGTGACAGTACAGTGTCCGTAACCCATAATGGCTGCAAGAAGCGTGGATTTACCAGATCCGTTGGGTCCGAATAATACGCATGTCTCCCCTTCCTTGACTTCGAGGGAAACTCCTTTCAGGATTTCCCTTCCGCCAGCCTCGACATGAAGGTTCTCGATTCTTAGCATTTATACACCTTGCCGTCACAACGTAAGACCTGTATTAAAAATATTGTAAGGTACGCGCGTACACGTGTTATAATAAGACAGAGGTGGAAGAGGTTTGGGGATTGTATCTCAGAAGAAATAGAATCCGCATCCTTCCTTGGATGAGATGTCTGCAACGGCACCGAGACGTTCGAGAGGGCCGCTGTAGCGCCTTACGGCCATCTTCCCCTCCTCAGGGAGAACCTCCTGCAGGAGTCTGACCTCTTCTGCCATGATTTTGGCTTCTTCAGGAGTGTATATCTTTCCGTCTTTTGCACCCTCGGGGACGGAAGCGATGATTTTGCATCCTCTTCTTTCTGCAATCTCGGGGAGCTGACTGTTGTCAGGTCCGAATGTTCCGATGCATCCTCTTCCCTTGTCCCAGGACAGTGGGCATGATGCACACATTTCGTTCATTCCGTCAAAATCAAGCATGTCCCAACCTGTAAGTCTGTTTTCGGGTTTGGAGAGTTCTAATGCTTTGTTTTTCAGTTCATCGGATTCGAGTTTATCGAAAACAACCCATCCTGTGTAATTCTTGGTGGATTTGGGTTTAAGAAGTTCGAGATCATCTGCCTTCTTGATTTTGTCCAGGTATATCGCGTCTGTTTCCTCATTGATTCTGTTTCTTTTGATAAATGCTTCATAGTCTTCGAACAGTGATTTTGCATCATCGAGGGATACGACCTCATCATACTCGGCGGCATCGTTGAACAACGATACATCGCTGACAAGGGTCTTGACAATGTTTTTCTTCAATTCGGCACAGGATGCACTGGGCGCATCCTTCTCACAAATCGCAATGCTGATACCCATCTTCTATTCCACCTTTGAATATTACAACTCCCATCGATAGGTTGGCTCTGTCAGCCGACCGGATACGACGGATGTCTCATTAGGGACTGCATAACCCAATTGGTTTAAACCAATTCCTACAAATCAAACGCTACTTTTCTTAATGATGAGGTACATATGGGGTTGATGGCGGACATCAGGATAAAGAAAAGGAAGAGGATGAGGTCAAAAGAAATACGTGCACTTTCCGAGGAATTGAAGACACTGTTCGGATGTGATGTATTCGGTGAAGACGACCCCGTAGACGTGGCCGAAAGCCAGGATTTTAATTTGATTTTTGTCGGAAACGACATTCTCGGTATGATCTATCAGGATAAACCGTTCCTTACTGTGAGAGGTGTACTGAAATACAGGCCATCAACAAGATTCGTCACTGTTGATATGGGGGCTGTCCCATACGTTACCAACGGTGCAGATATCATGGGCCCAGGAATCGTGGACTGTGATGACGGCATAGTCGAAGGTGACCTTGTCTGGATCAGGGATGTTAAGAATCTGGTACCTCTTGCAATAGGTGTCGCTCTGCGTGATTCGGAAGCCATCAAATCCAAAGAGAAAGGAAAGGCCATTCAGACTCTCCACAATGTAGGCGATAAGCTTTGGAAGACCGGTGAATGATGATGCACAAAAGATCCAAAGGTTCGGATACGGAAGGATTGGATCGCATTTTCATTGATCTTACGGAAGTGGAACTCAGTAAGAGTAAACGTGCATCATCGGTCAGAGTACTGAGGATGAACAGTGTGGAAGATGCAAAGTTTATCAACAAAGGGATAGCTCCAAAGACACCTGTAATCGTCGACGGATCCAATTGTACTGAGTCAAAGAAAGAATTAGTCGATGCGGTACGTTCTTCTGCCAGGGAGCACGGTGCAGAGTTCTATGAGGTAAACGACTGTACCTGGATTATAACTCTCACAGACACCGCCGTACAGGCAATCAGGAAGAGATGATATGGGGAATCAGAAAATTATTCACGATCCTCTTCATGGAAGCATATCCGTGGACGGCACATTCCTGAAGATTCTCAACAGGCCCGAACTCCAAAGGCTCAGATCGGTCAAGCAGCTCGGTATGAGTTACATGGTGTTTCCGGGAGCCAACCACACACGTTTTGAACACAGTCTCGGTGTGTACCATCTTGCCGGAAGGATGTGCAGTTCACTCAATCTGGAACAGGAGGATTCCGATGTCGTCAGGGCTGCAGCGTTACTTCACGATGTATGTCATCCTCCTTTCTCCCATACATTGGAACAGAACATGGAATCCGCCACAGGTTTGGATCACATGGAGCTGTCGAAGAAACTGATATTCGGTGATGTTCCTTCATATTACGGAGACGGTGCTGAAGAATCTATCGCAGAGTTATTGGAATCCGAAGGTATCAGCGCCGTAGATGTTGCCGATCTGATTATCAACCCAACATCCGAATATGATGTACTGGATATGTTCACATCGGATAATGATGGGCAATCATTCCTCAACACGCGTGACTATCTGCATCAAATCATACACGGGCCTGTAGATGCAGATCAAATTGATTATCTAATGAGGGATTCTCACTATACGGGCGTAAAACACGGTGCCGTTGACATAGAGAGGATTCTGAGTCAATTGAAAATTTGTCATAACAGGATTGTCCTTTCAAAGGGAGGTATTGCCGCAGCGGAAGGGTTGATGGTATCCCGTCTTCTGATGTATTCATCCGTATATTATCACAAAACAATCAAGATTGTCGAATCCATGCTGAGAAGGGCTGTTGAACTCTCTGATATAGATGCTTCTAAACTTTATCTGATGAATGATTACAATCTGATGTCGGAGCTCATGGCTTCAGAAGGTAAACCGAGAGATCTGGCTCGTTCCATATTGAACCGTGATCTTTACAAGAAATCTGTTATGATCTATTCTGTGGATGCTGATGATGATCTCCGCATGAGCCTTTCAAGGTATTCATCAGTAAACGGACGTAAGAGGTTGGAGAATGAGATTGCATCCACCGCTGGAATAGACCCGGAAGATGTGATTGTAGACATTCCATCAAAATCTACGCTGTTATCCAAAGTCAAGATAGGTAAAACAGATGTTTCGATATTGGACGGAGACAAGGTAAAATCGATAACTAAATACTCGTCCATAGCCAAGGCTGTTCAATCCAGGTCTGCGATAGAATGGGTATTGATGGTCTCCTCTCCGGAAGAGAAGAGGGAGTCTGTCAGAGATGCTGTTCTCAGAATTTTATCCCTTGACGACTCCGATAGGTCTTAGACGTGCAACCTTCCCTGTGAGTCCGCTGTTACAGACCACAGAAACGACCTGGTCGACATCCTTGTATGCCTGAGGTGCTTCTTCGACCAAACCTTCATCGGAACCGTTTCTGAGAGTAATTCCTTTTCCAGAGAGTGCACTTGTGATGTCAGATGCATTGAGGTTGCTGGTAGCCTTTCTGGACATTTTTCTTCCTGCGCCGTGACAGGATGAACCGAAACTGTCTCTCATTGCACCGTCCAATCCTACGAGGACATAGGTGCCGACACTCATGTCTCCGGGGATAATGACAGGTTGACCGACGCCTCTGTATTTCTGAGTGACTTCCTTTCTGCCTGCAGCGAAAGCTCTTGTTGCACCCTTTCTGTGGACAAGGACATCGGATCTTTTTCCGTTAACATCGTGTTCTTCCTTCTTTGCGATGTTATGGGCAACATCATAGACAACGTCCATTCCCATACTTTCTGAGGAATTGCCGAGTACTGTTTCAAAAGACTCTCTTACCCAATGTGTGATCATCTGTCTGTTGGCCCATGCATAGTTGGCACCGCAGGACATGGCTTTGAAATAATCCTCTCCGAGATCGGAGTTGAGCGGTGCACAGGCCAACTGTCTGTCCGGAAGGGAGATTTTGTTCTGTTTGATATACTGCTCCATATTCTGAAGATAGTCTGTAGCAATCTGATGTCCGCATCCTCTGGATCCGCAGTGTACAGTTACAGTGATATTCCCTTCTTTGAGTCCGAATGTTTCAGCTACTTTCTCATCAAAAACGGATTCAACGACATCGACTTCAAGGAAGTGATTGCCTGATCCGAGGGATCCGAGCTGTGAAAGTCCTCTCTTTTTGGCTTTGTCACTGACGACGGAACAGTCTGCCGAAAGCATATGTCCGTACTCTTCAGTTACTTCCAGATCTTTCTCCCATCCGTATCCGTTCTCTACGGCCCATTCGGAACCGTTCTGAAGGATTTCATCCAATTCCTTAGCTCCGAGTTTCTTTAATCCTTTGGAACCTAAACCGGACGGGACGTTTGCATATAAAGTGTCCATGAGTTGGTCCATGTGATCCTTTACATCATCATAGACAAGATCTGTCTTGATCAATCTGACGCCGCAGTTGATGTCAAAACCTATTCCTCCGGGTGAGATGGAACCTTCGTTCGCATCCACTGCTGCAACTCCCCCTATAGGGAATCCGTATCCCCAGTGGATGTCCGGCATTGCAAGAGAACTGCCTACGATCCCGGGAAGGCATGCGACATTGGCCGCCTGCTGAGGAGCATTATCCTCCCTGATCTGTGAAATCATGGTTTCGTCGGCGTAGATGATAGCATTGGTGTTCATTCCGGGAATGTAGCCTTCAGGAATTTCCCACCTGTTGTCGTCAATTTTCTTTAAAACGCCGTCCCATGCCATATTATCACCAGAAATTCGTAATAGAAGGGGCCTGGGCCGAGATTTGAACACGAGTCAAGGGATCCACAGTCCCCTAGGATAACCAAGCTACCCTACCCAGGCCATTACGTTTTCCGTGATTTAGTTATGATAAATAAACTTTTGTCATGATAGGTGGGCCCGAATTTCGTTTTTTACGTATAATTGACACAAAGTACGGCATATTACAAACCAAATCGGTTTTTTCATTACGGGTGTCTTTTTGTCTGTTACCGAACGAATGATTTATTAATAAATTGAGAAGTGCCATAAACATGAAGAGAAACATCATTTCCGTCCTTGACATGAAGGACGATATGCCGGAGCTTGTGGATCTGGCAATCAGACTCAAGAAAGAGCGCGGTAACCACGGAGATCCGTTGAAAGGAAAAACGCTCGCTATGATTTTCGAGAAACCCAGTACACGTACCAGGATTTCATTTGATGTGGCCATCAGTGAACTCGGAGGGCACGCACTCTACATTGAGGCTACAAAAATGCAGATGGGTCACGGTGAGACCGTAGAGGATACAGCACTCGTCATGAGCAGATTCGTTCACGGAATAATGTACCGTGCATTCGATTACAAGATCATGGATCGTCTCGGCGATGCAGCAACCATCCCTGTAATCAGCGGTCTCGATGACTTGGAGCACCCATGTCAGGCCCTTGCAGACATGGTCACAATCAAGGAGAAGAAAGGCGGATTCCGCGGAAAGAAACTCGTATATCTCGGAGACGGAAACAACGTATGTAACTCTCTCCTTTACGCATGTGCAATTATGGGAATGGATATGGTAGCATGCTGTCCCGCAACAAGGATGCCTAACGCTGAGATTATGCTCAACGCATCCAGGATTGCAGATCAGAACGGATGCAGAATCATAGCCTCCCATGAGCCTTTAGAGGCATGTAAGGATGCGGATGTTCTGTATACAGATACATGGATATCAATGGGTGACGACACTCCTCTGGAGAAAGCCGTCAAGATTTTCCATGACTATCAGATTAATGCAGAGTTGCTCTCCATCGCAAAACCTGACTGTATCGTCATGCACTGCCTCCCCGCACACCGCGGACAGGAGATCACTTCAGAAGTCATGGACGGACCTCAGAGTGTCGTGTTCGATGAAGCAGAGAACCGTCTCCATGCACAGAAGGCAGTTCTGTACACGCTGCTTAAATAATCTGGGCTGCAACGATATCGTTGACAGCTTCCAAAAACTCCTTTTCTTTTCCTTTCGGGATTGTGGCGCCGGCTGCTATATTGTGGCCTCCGCCGTATCCTCCGACAATTTCTGAAGCCACTTCCATGACAAATGCTAAATTGAGACCACGGTCCACGAGCGATCTGTCAGCTCTGGCAGAAACCTTGACTCCGTCCTCTGCATCTGCGAATGCTATTATCGGAAGATCTCTGCGGAATCCTTCGGTATTCAGAATCATAGATGCAACTATTCCGACAACCGTCTCTTTAATTTCCGAACCTGCATTGAAATATTGAATGGAATTACAGATCTTGACTAACTGTTTCTCCTTCACCAGAGATATGGATGTGGAGATATTCTGTCTGTGTTCATTTCTGTTCTTCTTCGCTTTTTCGATGGCGTTCTGGTCTCCCATACAGATGTGCATGCCTGTTTCCGCATCATCATATCTTCCGCATGAGTTAAGGAGGGTAGCGTACTCTTTCCCGTCTCTGAGTTCGCTGTGTCTTTTGTGTTTGTTGAAAACATACGTGTCTCCGAAAGCAGTAGCGAAATCCTCGGGAGCCATCATTTTTCTGATAGCGGAGGTCACTCTTTCTTTCTCATTTGGTGACAGGTCATTCCAGCATCTGTTCTTTGTACCGTCTTTCAGAGGTATGTCTAAAGAGGAATACAGTTTGGAACACGCTATGCCATTCTCCCCAAGAATCGGGATTTTCGGATCGCTGCTGTATTGCAGAAATTGTATCAGATTACGGGTTTCTCTGCCGAACAGTCTGAGATCCTTCACAACAGATATGTCTCCGTTATCTACTGCATCCTGGAGGATGAGTCTGTTCAGCCCCACCAGGCCGTTCGATGTGTCCTGGATATCTCCGCATGCACCTACAACTGCAAGCTGTGCCAAGTCTATGTTGCTGTCATCTATGGATTTGGACAGAAGATATGTCATCCCTGCACCGCAGACTTCTGTGGACCCATCCATTCCGTACAGGTGAGGATTGAGATGTTCGATTCTGTTGAATGAGAACAGGGACGTCTGACCTTTGTGCCATTTTGAATCGGGAATATGGTGGTCTGTAATCACAATGTTGTCTCTGTCATACCTGGACACATATCCGCTTCCGAGATCTGTTATCCACACTACGGATTCTTCGGAACAGTTGATCTGTTCTATGATCTCTTCGCTCATTTTCTTGGCAAAGACGACTCTGTATTCCTTTCCGAGACGTTCGCACGTAGTTGCTGCAATTGCTGCAGATGTTATTCCGTCGGCATCTATGTGAGATACTATGAGCACGTCATTGGAAGCAGAGATGAGTTGAGCGGCCTTCTTACAGTCCTTCTTCAGTTGATCGAGTATGGTCAAATCCTGCATATTCAGTCACCATGCGGCCGTAAACGAAATCTGCAAGTGTACGCAGATTTACTGTATCGGCACGGTTATATTCAGTAAGTTTGTCCAGGGCTTCCCTGTCACCGTTTCTTTCCCATCTCTTCCACAATCTGACGGCTTCAAAACCGTCAACTTCGGCAAGACTCTCGTCTCTGCAGATGCCGATTTCTTTTTCAATCAGTTTAAGCCCGCCTTTAAGCCCGACCTTCTTACATCCGAATCTGAGGTCAAAGTGCGGATAGTCAAAATTCACATCAGGGAAGCTGTATTTGAGTACAGGTACATCAAAGCAGCTGCCGTTGAATGTAACAAGCATCGATGTGTCTTCCAAAGCCTCTTTGAGTGTTTCTGAGGTCAGATCGATGCCTTCAGTGAGAGTTATCGTTTCGTTGTTCTTACATACTGTGACCACAGTAACAGTGGAATCCCTTTCGAGTCCGTCTGTTTCTATATCCAGGAATGAAACGGAGTCTTTGAATCTGTCATAGAGTCTCCAATGCTCTCCGGATTTAACCATAGTTGAAAGTCCTGAACAGTCTCCTTCATCCAAAAGTTGGTATGCATAGTTCAGAATCGAATCATAACGTTCCTTGTTCTTCTGAGGCAACGGTGATATATCATCCGAATCGATGAAATCGTTCCATGTAAGGATTCCGTTGTCCCAAAGTTTCCTCTCTTTTACCGATCCAACGGTCGGGAGGATTTGGAACGTTCTCTCAATCATGGGTGCTGCATATGAAAGAAATATTATACATTTGTCGGAAGAGAAACCGATATTAATCTGCCGTATACTTCACCATCAATGGATTCAGTGGAGATCGAGCCCGGTGTATACGTGACCAACGAACGTTGCCTTCTACTTAAGGATGAGGAAACAGTGGTCATCGGAGATCTGCATTTGGGTTACGAGAAGGCACTGGAAGATGACGGGATGTACATCCCCAGAGTAAATACGGATTCTGTCAGAGCATCTATCAACCGTATCCTTTCAAAATACGAGCCGAAGAGGGTTGTTTTATTGGGTGATATAAAACATGACTTTAAGCGCGTCAAATACGAAGGAAAAGAGGATGTGAAGCTAATCATTAATCTTATTTCCGAAGCTGCAGAAGTAGTTGTGGTTAAAGGAAATCATGATAATTACATACAGAACATTGTAGCCGAACTCGGCATAGAAGCTGTCGATTATGTCGATATTGCAGGATACAGGTTGGAACACGGTCATGTCGACTCCGGTATACGTCCTGTCGTTATAGGCCATGAACATCCGTCTGTAAGGATCCCGGGAGCATTTTCCGGTGGTATGAAAATTCAGTGCTTTGTACATATGAGAAAAGAGGGAGTTATTGTAATCCCTCCGTTCAGCTTCCTGTCTTCCGGTAATGATTTATCTGCATCCCATCCGGAGACGTTCATGTCATCCGCATGCAAATCATGTGATGTGGGGGATGCGGAATTGTTCGGTGTTACGGAGCTGGGCATTCTGCCCCTCGGTAAGCTGGCTGACATTTCTTCAATACGTATTTGATGGTAGAACCGTTAATATTAAATACGGTATTGTGGCCCTATATAGATGATGGATATAGTGTCCATCCATCGTAGTCTTTAAGTCAAACAAACATATCTCACCATTAGCATCTCATTGAGATGGAGGAATAAAAATGGGCGCAGAAATCGACGCACTTATTGACATCGTAGTTAAGGGAAAGATCAAGGAAGCAGCAGCAGCAACAAACGCATGCCTTGACGCAGGAATCGACGCAAAGACAATCATCTTCGATGGTCTTTCAGCAGCAATGGCAATCGTCGGAGACAAGTACGCAGCAAAGCAGTACTTCCTTCCCCAGGTTCTCCTTTCAGCAAACACACTCTACCAGGGATTGAACATCTGCCTTCCTCTCCTCGGAGGAGACGGATCCGCATCAAAGGGAACAGCAGTTCTCGCAGTCGTTGAGGGAGACGTTCACGACATCGGAAAGAACATCGTTAAGGCAATGATCACCGGTCTCGGAGTCAACACCATCGACCTCGGAAAGGACATCCCAATCAAGGACATCATCGCAGCAGCAGAGGAGAACAACGCAGACATCATCGCAACCTCAACACTCATGACACCTACACTCGCAGGAATGAAGCAGGTTGAGGCAGACCTCAAAGAGAAGGGACTCAAAGGAAAGGTCAAGCACATGATCGGTGGAGGAGCAACTTCAAAAGAGTTCGCAGACCAGATCGGTGCAGACGGATGGTCCTACGACGCTGTTGAGGCATCACACGTTGCAGCCGGATTCCTCGGACTCTAAGTTTAACAACTTAGTTCCGAAAACCAACAAACCCCTTACTTTAATTTAACCATTTACTTCTGACCGGTACATCAACCCTTCGATGTGCCAGGCGTCATGTATATTCGCTATACATGATGCCTCTTCTTATTCATCCGGTTTTAATCATTTTGGATTTTTGTGGCAATTTTTTAAGTTTTTATACAAAAAATTAGATTACCGTATAACATTTTATGAGAATGTTATACGGTATGGTTATATACAGTAAATTTCATTCATATTTATGGCAAAAATATCTGACTATGACCAATGGGTCCAGGATTGGATCAAGGCCGAGAAAGAAGGCGGAAGGAAATGTTTTGATGTCAAAAAGTCAGGAAACTCATATTACGTTTACTATCAGACTACAAGATACAATTCATTGACCAAGAAAAGGGAGAAGGTCTCCGGATACCTTGGAAAATTAGTCGAAGGAATAGGTTTGGTGGAGCCTGACACATACAGTGAGGATGATGAGAAAATCACCGTAGCAAGGTACGGTCTCGGAATCGATACAGGCGGAACATTCACTGATGCAGTTATTATCGATTTGGATGATAAATCAGTCATTGCAAAGAGGAAGTCCCCTACAACCCACGGAGATTTATCTGTAGGATTGTACAAATCCGTGGAAGCTGTCTTCAATTCGTGTGATATTAAGCCAGAGGATATAACACTTGTCGGAATTTCCACAACTTTGGCAACCAACTCGGTTCTTGAAGGACATGGGGGAGAAGTAGGACTCATCCTTATCGGATGGGAGCCAAAGGATGGTGAAACCTTCGGTGCAAAGAATGTTGTACACATCAGAGGTGGCTGTGACAGCAGCGGTAAGCCTTTGTGTTCTATGTCCAAGGAGGAGACTACCAAAGCAATAGAGGAAGTATCCAAGGGAGTCGATGCAATTGCAATCTCAGGATTGTTTGCAGTTGCAAATTCAACACAGGAGAAGAAGGTAAAGGAGTTAGCAACAAAACTTACCGGACTTCCAACTATTGCGGGTCATGAACTGTCTGCAGCACTCGGTATAGATCTCAGGGCGGAAACCGCTGTTCTCAACGGAAAATTGATTCCGATTGTCAGTAAATTCTTTGACGATGTTGAGAAGACATTCAGGGAGAAAGGAATTACAGCTCCGATTATGGTTTACAAGGGTGACGGTTCGGTTATGGACCTGGAAAATGCACGTATGTATCCTATCGAAACCATTCTGTCAGGTCCTGCTGCAAGTTCCATGGGAGGAAAGATACTTTCCGGATTTGAGGACTGCGTGATGGTGGACATCGGAGGAACATCGACTGATATTGCAGTAATGGAAGGGGGATTCCCGCAGATCCAGTTCGAAGGAGCATCCGTCGGAAATTGGAGGACAAGAGTCAGAGCTGTTGATATGTACACCGTGGCTCTCGGAGGAGATTCTAAGATCTCATTGGAGGGACTCAAATTCAAACTTGGACCTGACAGAGTCATTCCGTTGTGCAGGTTTGTGGAAGACCGTCCATACGTTATAGACAAAATAAAACACTCCGAATTGTATGAGTACTATGAGGTCAAGGACGGTGTGGATGTTTCGATTCTTACAGAGAAAGAGAAGCGCGTTTATGACGGAATTGTAGGAAAAGGTGCACTTAACAAAATGGAGATCATAGATCATGTTGAAGGTCTCTGGGTCATCGATGAGGAACTTAAATCAATGGTCAGGAAGGAAGTATTGTCCATAGCATCTCTGACACCTACAGATGTTATGGTCTTCCTTGGTAAATTCGAGGCAGGAAACAAAGAGGGTGCGGAAGCAGGAATCTATGCTCTCGGAGAGAGGATGGGAATGACTAAGCGCCAGGTGGCAACAGTTCTCTTCGATGAGATCAAGGCGCAGGTGGCCGAAGTGGTCATGTCCAAGATGTTGGACGATGAAGTCAACAAATGGAGAGGTACCGGTTCTCCGGCAATGCTCAGAAGGATGATTTCACTCAAACGTGATAATCCGATGGATATTATGCCGAAGTTCAACATACCTGTAATCGGTATCGGTGCTCCGTCCAAGTATATGATGGAGGATCTAGGTAAAAGGCTGAACGCCGAAGTAGTATTCCCAGAACATAATGATGTCGGAAATGCTGTAGGTGCGATTCTCAGTAAAATTGCAAGATCTTTATCTGCAACTATCACTCCCACTCCTGATTACAGGTACATGGCAAGTATCCCATTTGTAGGTGCGACATACTATACTCATCTTGATACAGCTGTAGCTGCGACAAGAAGGTGGCTGGAGAACTACCTCAGTAAGGAGATCAAGGATATGGGTGCCAAGAACATTGTAACTTCGTCTAAGATTAAGACGTTCATGGCTACAGAAGGCGGAGTAGGAGATTGGGAAGAAGAGTCTATCGCCAGGACAGTGAACTTTGTCGAGGTCGTTTCCAGGGCTGTCGGAGATCCGCCAGAGGTTGAATAATCGGGTTCCTGCACCCGACAATCAAACCTTTTTTCGACCCTCATTATTTTCTTACTTTTTACCTATAAAATGCGCGAACGAGCAACTTATATAGGGTGAAACTTATCCCCTACCAAGGAGAGATACTAATGTCAATGACTCCAAAAGAAAGAGTCCTCGCCGCAATGAGGAAGGAAGAGCTCGACAGGCCTCCAGTAGCAGTTTTCACACAGTCCGCAACAATCGGACAGATGGACGCAACCGGAGTTGCATGGCCTGAGGCACACTCAGACGCAAAGATGATGGCAAAACTCGGAGCCGCACAGGCAACAGTCTTCGGATTCGAGGCAGTAAGGTCCTCATTCTGTCTTACAGCAGAGGCAGAGAGGCTCGGATGCATGGTTGACCCTGGAAAGAAAGACAGGACCCCCATGCTCAAGAAGCACCCCTTCCACTTCGACCCCATGATGGGAGAGTACGACGAACCCAGCATCATGGACCCCGAAGAGTTCCTTAAGGGAGGACGCCCCGCAACAGTCATCGAGGCAACAAGGCTCATGGCAGAAGAGTACGGAAACGAGTACGCAGTCATCGCAGGAAACACCGGACCTTTCACACTCGCAGGTCACCTTGTTTCAACTGAGAACCTCGTCTTCGGAATCATGATGGCACCCGAGGAAGTCGTCAAGTGGATCGACGCAGTCAACCCCGTCGTCAAGGCATACTCACAGGCACTTGCAGATGCAGGAGCAGACGTCATTCAGATGTCCGAACCTTCATCCTCAACAGACCTCTTGTCCCCTGACATGTTCACAGAGTACTCTGGAAACTACGTCAAGGAATCACTCGCAAAGGTCGATGGAGCATACTCCGTTCTTCACATCTGTGGAGACACCGGACCTATCCTCCCCCTCATGGCAGACACCGGAGTTACCGGATGTTCAGTTGAGGAGAAAGTCGATTCAGCAGAGGCAGTTAAGATCAACAACGGACGCATCGCACTCGTCGGAAACGTCGGAGTCGTTCACCCCTTGCTCCAGGGAACACCTGAGGACTGTGCAGCAGCAGCAAGAAGGATTGCTGACGCAGGATTCAACGTCATCTCACCTGGATGCGGTCTTTCAGCACTCATCGCTGACGAGAACCTCAAGGCACTCGTTAAAGCAATCAAGGGATAAGCCTACGGGCTTTTCCCAAACCCTTTATTCTAAATCCCTTACTATGTTCTGTTCAATCTTTGGATGATTTCTATGACCATTGTGACTATGGATTCTCTCAGTGATATCGAGATGATATCTCAGGATGCTTACAGACTTGGCACAATCCAGGACATTAGGTATGATTCCACACAATGGAATATCGAAGGGTTTAAAGTAAAATCCAACAAGGGCGCATCAATCCTTTTGGGTGCCGGAAGTTCAAGATCGATGTTAATTATAAAGCCGTATAAGTTTGTCTTGAACGACGTATTGCTTCTTCCGGATGATGCAGCCGAGGTCAAGAATTATTCAAAAGCGGATACGGATTCTATACCCGCATTGTCCAGTCTTCTAGGCAAGAGAATAATCACATCCGACGGAATAACGTTGGGATTCATAGAAAACATATTGATCGATTTGGACAATTGGTTTGTTCACTCATTCAGAGTTAAATTGGATAAGAGTGCTTATGAAGCACTCAGTTTAAAGAAAGGACTCTTTTCCAAGACCATATCCGGAATTCTGACAACAAGTGTGTCGGCAGTTTCCGACAATATCATGTTGCGTGTCAGCGCGAACACCCTGAAAGATATGATTACATTGGATTAGATTTCGTCGTAAGCAACCAGAATCGATGCCAATCTCGCATCGTCAGGGAGTCCTCTGAATTCACGGATCATGTGATCGGTAGTCGGTGCAGGACTGCATGATACTACATTTTTACATCCGTTAGATTCGTTAAGTTCCGGGAATGATACGGGGGGCATGATGAACTGTTCACCGCTTCCGGGTGTCGGAACTATGTTAAGGAATACAACAAAACCGTCAGATACCATAAGGCAGTCGTCTTTACCGATATAATTGTCCTGGGTATCAGGGAAAACCTCCACTCCCATAATCTGTCCGTCCGTACATTTGAGGACTACAGTAGGTTCTGGCGGAGGTCTGAAACGTGGATCTTTGATGATGCAAATGATTCTATCTCTCTTCAATGCTTCATTGAGTCCGAGATTGAGGACTTCAGTACCTGTACCAGGTGAACATACGGTATCCTCTTCCGCTTTAATCTTTGAAAGGATGTCACCCTCAAGATAGAAGGCTTCTCTTACGCCTCTCATCCCTTTGATGATTTCCAAAGGCACATCTGTCATAATGTACGAATCGCAGTCAACATTAATAACTCTGGCTATGGTCAATACGAAAATACATTAATCATGTATGCCACTTAAGACAATATGTCTCTCAAAATGTTAGGTGAACGTGACCCGGAGGTTCTCCAATCATTATATCGTTACAGAAGAACGATCATGAAAGACGGTGCACTTTCCGTTAAACAAAAGGAATTAATCGCTCTGGCACTTTCGTCTGCCACAAAGTGTGAGAAGTGTCTGACACATCATGCGGAGCAGGCTAGGGCAGCAGGAGCTACCAATCAGGAGATACTTGAAACTCTTGAAGTTGTCATGTATATGGTCGGACCGTCGGCGATGATCTGGTCGGAAGAAATTGACAACGTGGTTACAGATTCCCAGGAGTAAGATAGTTGTGGAATAACTCCTTGACATCTACCACGCCTATGGCTGCTATGGCAGTGCCGTCGTAATCAATCGGAGTAACGATGACCCTTATTCCTTTGTACGGTCCCGATTCGGCAATTGTCCTGAATGTCTTCCCGGTCTGAATACACTCTTCCAGCACATCTCCTGTGTATGCATTGTCGATGACCATTCCGTCTTCGATTCTGATACCGAGGTTGTTCCTATGCTTGGCACATACTGGCAATCCACCTACAAGTTCGTGGATTGCAAAAGCCAAAGCTATTAGATCATTGGTATTGCTGGGTGAAAGAATAAGATCCTTCAGTTCCTGTTTGAACTTCAGTCCTCCCAGGAGAGACAGTGCGACGGACACTGCTCCTTTCTCAGCATCCTCTGGAGTCCTGGCTGTACCTATAATCAAAACATCATCGTTTCTGAGCCTGAACATTTTCATGAACGTTTCTTCAACTCTTGGGTCAACTCTGTCATCCTTGCCTCCCAAGCTTGGGAAATAAAGGTGTCCGTCGATAAAAACAAGTGTTGTGGCACCTAATGCACCGTTCTTAATGGCTTCATCGCTTTCTTCGATTCCGTATTTGATTTTCCTGGATGCAAAAGGAATTCTTACTGCACAGTCATAATCGCTGATAGTAAGTCCTGGCATGTTCAAGTGGGCTACATCCATCATGATCTTGTTTTTGATCTTCGCTCCTTCTTCCGACAGATAGATTCCGGTTTTGTTTGTATACGTGCAACCGTGTCTGTCAAGGAGTGTAAGCAGAGTACGTGTACTTCCCTCACCTATTCCGAGGATTGTGGAAAGTTTCTTTCTGCCGATGGGTATGGATTCCTCTATGCACATGAGCGCCTTCCAAACATGATAGTTTGTGAATTTTGCAGATGAACTGGGCAGGTTTCCAGGATTTCCCTTCATCAAATAGGAATATAGCTCACATTATAAAGGCTCTTCTGGGTTTCTAGGTATTGACCTCTCTTGGAGAATCAATTTCCCAAGGAAAAATCTCAGTTCTTAACGATGTTTACGAAAATCTTTATTTAACATACCTTAAACGTGCGTGCGTAATATCCCTATCTTTATAAGGGATTAGAGCGTGTTCGGACTCATGATGGAAAACGGCATAGAGCTTCTTAAGGTGGAAAATGTTACAAAGAAGTTCGAAGGCAGAGTAGTTTTAGACAATATTTCATTCACGCTCCGTACCGGGGAAATATTGGGTTTGATCGGAAAGAGTGCAGCAGGAAAGAGTGTCCTCATCCATATGATCAGAGGATCCGATGGTTACAAGCCTGATGCAGGAAAGATTCTGTACCACGTCAACCATTGCCCCAAGTGTAACGGATTGAGCGTACCTATCGAAGGAGAGGTATGTCCCCACTGTAATGAGAAATACGAGACCAAATGGGTCGACTTCTGGGGACTTCCTGTAAGGGACAAACTCAGACAGGAACTCAAGGGACGTATCTCGATCATGCTTCAGAGAACATTCGCTCTCTTCGGAGATCACACAGTTCTCGAGAATCTTTTCGAAGCCATGCCCGAGGATCTTTCAGAACCTGAGAAAGTCAACAAGGCAATCGAGCTGTTAGACTTTGTCAATATGACACACAGGACCACTCACATTGCAAGGGATCTCTCAGGAGGAGAGAAACAGAGGGTCGTCATGGCAAGACAGCTCGCAAAGGATCCTATCTTCTTCCTTGCGGATGAGCCCACAGGAACATTGGATCCGTACACAGCAAATCTCGTCCACGAGAGGTTGGTAAAATATGTTCGTGAACACAACATCTGTATGGTGTTCGCATCACACTGGCCGGACGCAATCGACAAGATGGCTGATATAGCAATCTGGTTGGATGCAGGAAAAGTGGTCATGCAGGGTGAACCGGGTGCAATTACCAGCAAGTTCATGGAGGAATATGACTTCAAGAGAGGTGAAGAGTACGAGACAGGAGAGACTCTCATCAGACTTAAGGATGCCAAGAAGCACTACTTCTCAGTCGTAAGGGGAGTCGTCAAGGCAGTAGATGGTGTAACATTCGAAGTCAAGGAAGGAGAGGTCTTTGCACTGTGCGGATTCTCCGGAGCAGGAAAGACCACAACATCCCGTATGATTTCAGGTATGACTCCTTCAACAGGCGGAAGTGTCGAAATCAAAATCGGAGACACATGGGTTGACATGAACGATCCCGGAGAGGGAGGAAAGGGAAGGGCAACACAGTACATCGGTGTCCTTCACCAGGAATTCACACTTTATCCATTCGACACAGTTCTGATGAATCTTACTTCAAGCATCGGTATCAAGATGCCTGCAGAACTTGCAAAGATCAAGGCAATCCACGCATTGATCAGCGTTGGATTCCCCAGAGAGAATATCGAGAACGTCCTTCAGTCATATCCTGACGCACTTTCAGTCGGAGAATGTCAGAGGATTGCATTCGCACAGGTTCTCATCAAGGAGCCCAGGATTGTTATTCTGGATGAGCCTACAGGAACAATGGACCCGATTACAAAGGTCACTGTAGCAAAAGCCGTTCTCAAAGCAAGATCAGATCTCAATGAGACATTCATTGTGGTAAGTCACGATATGGACTTTATCCTCAACTGTTGTGACCGTGCAATTCTTATGAGAGACGGAAAGATCTCATCTATCGGCAATGCCGAAGAAATTGTTGAGAAGCTCAAGGTTGTAGAGAAGGAAATTATTGAGTCCGGCGGTGAGTTATGAAACAGAGGATAGGAAGACACCTCAGTTTCGTAGAATGCAGGGAATCTATGGGAATGGGACAGGGCGGAGGCCTTGCCCAGAGAGCAACAATCTCAGAGAGCGGCAGGGACGTCGTGGCAATTGCAATGGGTCCCGGACGCAGACACATCACCAAGCCCGTCTGTGAGATTACATATGCCCTGAGGGAAGAAGGAATAGACACTTCGGTTCTTGTTTTGAATGCAGGAGCGGGGGTGCCTGCAGATGCACCGGACGTTTCACACGGACAGTGCATGGGATTGGATCCTATAGAAGTAGAGAGGATACAGCAGTTCAAGGTTGCATTAATCCATCTGGGAAATGTCAAGAACCACATCATCTGGAAAGCCAGGTTGATTCTCAGGAATGTTGACATTCCCGCAATCGTAGTATCTCAGTGTCCTTTGGATTTCGAGGATTTTGCAGCAATCGGTGTGAAGACTAAAGATGTCATGCCGGATGATGACAACATCAACACGAAAGGTTCCATACAGGAAATTGTCACAGGAGTAATCAGAGGAGTATCCTGTCCACAGGATAAGTTGGATGAGATCGTCTCCAAGGTTCAGAGCATGATGCCCGACATCGGAGGGAAAGAGGAATGAAGGTAACTGTGAACGGTGTTGAGGTCGAACTCAAAAAAGGGGCCACACTCAAGGATGCTCTGGCAGATACAGACTATGTGGACGGTACTGTGGTATCGATTCACAAATCCACAGAATCTCTGACAATAGAGTCTGAGGACTTTGAAGTAGTAACTACCAAGGGAACATTCTGTGTCCATCTCAACGATTCCGAATATGCAGAACTGTGGAAAGCAAAAGTATCTGAGATTTCTGGTTCCACCGCCAGATGGGTCACTCATGATATCGCAGCATTCGGTTCATTTCCTACAGAGTTGCCTGTAGAGAGGACAGAGAATCTCTATCGCAAATACGATCTGTTCTTTTCACTCGGAGGTTTTGACAGTTCGACAACATATGTGATGGTTGCCAGAGAGGATCACACATGGAACTACGGTGCAGGAAAAGCACTTATCGGAAGAGTCACCAGAGGAAGACATGTTATCGAGAATCTTACAGAGGAGGATTCCATCACCTCCATCGGACCGGTGACATCCGAAGAGATTACTGAGAACTTTGTAGTGACTTCCGATCTTAAGGTCAAACTCGAAGAGGGAAACATTATCGATACCGCAGTAAGGGTCAAGGTCAATATGAACTGCCCTGAATCAGCGGAACATCTCATGATCATATCTCAGAAGAAGTACGTCAATGCAACGGAGGCATCCGGAAGTTTTGTCGGATCATATGATGATACTGATGTAAAGATAGCCAAAGAGGAATGTAGTGTAAGGGAAGACGGAGCAGTCTTTGTACGTAACTCAGGCGTAGGAACGGGACGTGTATTCTTCTACAAAGAGAGAAGGCAGACTTCCCAGAATCATAACCACATCGGAGATATCGTTGCAGGAAAGTCCATTATTTCTTCAGCAAAAGACGGGGACAAAATCGCACTTGTCACGGAACCCAAAAGGACATTGACTGTCGGTATGACAATGGCCGAGGGAGAAGCATACCTCAGGGCTTCCGGTATAGAAGTGGAGAGAGTAGGTGAAACCTCTGATGAATCCATTATCGTGGAACAGACCCCTGAAATGACGGTCACACTTCTCAATGAAGGAAAAGCAAAGTTGTTCGGAGTAAAGAAGGGAGACATCTACAGAATATCCCTTGATCGTAAGAGGGAACAGGATGTCCATTACTTTGAGAAGATTACAGGACTCAATCACAAACCCATCGGTTCCCTGAAGGTATACTTCTGGTTTGAGGGAATGTCTATGGTTACATTCACAGGTGATGAGGAGAAGGGTAAATCGCTCTATCCTACCGATCCGTTCAAGAAATGTAAGCGCGGAGATCTCGGTCTGACAAATCAGGCATGCGGACACCGCGGAACCATAGGAATCAGGTTGGAAGACAGTAAGAGCTACGGACCGACCGGAGAGGAGGCTTTCGGTACCAATATTTTCGGTAAGTTCCTCGGCGACCTGGATAAATTTACGGAGTCTCTCGAAGACGGAAAGACAGTTTACATCACGGAGTTGGAGTTATGAGTGCAGAGAGGGAAACCAGACTTTTGATGATTTGCCCTTCGGCAAAGATTACCCCTGAAATGCTCGTCCGTTCGATTCATTCTTTGGACATCAATGTGTCACTGAAGGAGACATGTTACGGATGTCTCATAGAAGGTACACAGAAGGATGTAAGGGATGTAGTGGAGTATGTAAGGCAGTTGGAGAAAAATGCCATCTTCACGAAGAGAAGAGCATACCACATGGGTGATCCCGTAAGATGCCGTGCACGCCACGGAACAAGGCCCGGATTCTCACAGCTTGAAGAGGAGTGGAGTAAGCTCCCTGTGATTAAAGCAGGTCTTGATTCATTAGATAGAGGCGAAAAGTACGTAGATTCGTCTAAAAAAGAAAAACTTTCAGTAGTCAAATTAAAAGAAATATGTGAGGTGAAATGATGAAGATCTTCATCGATCCGCCGAACAGTATGATACTGTTCGATTTAGTAGAGAGGTTCGGACATGAACCACTCAGTACAATGGCAGCTCTCCAGGAGAAAATAGACAACATAGAGGTGGACATGCCCCCTATGAACGTCACATTGGATGATGTAGTAAAAGGACTCAAATACGCAGGTATCGAGGTCCCCTCAGGTGTAAGGGGAAGGCTCGCAATATGGGGTCCGATGATTGAAGAGGCAGATGCAGCCATAGTAATCGAGGAGGCACCGTTCGAATTCGGATGCGTCGGTTGTGAACGTTCTGAACTCATGGTGAAGTATCTTCTTCAGAGGCGCGGAATACCTGTCCTTAAACTGGATTATCCCGGGGATGAGGAAGATGGAAAGGTCTTTGTCGGTAAGATAAAGGAATTCTTGGAGGGATTGAATTGATTAAGATTGCACAGTTATCATGCGGAACCGAGTACAGCAGTGTACAGTACGAGATTGAAAAGGCCGCACGCAGTGTAGGTGCCAAGACAGTTTATCCCGATGTTTCTGCAGCAGACGTCAACAAGGCAATAGAGCGCTTCGGATTCAAGCCCAGGTCCGCTCAGCTCAAACTCATGATTGCAAGGGCTGTACAGCTTGCAGACGGAAACTACGATGCAGATGCAGTTTTCATCACTACATGTTTCAGATGTGCAGAAGCAGCACTTGTCAGGAACGAGCTTAGGAGATTCATTCAGGAAAACACAAACCTCCCTGTAGTCACATATTCATTCACAGAGAGGATGAAAGCTTCACAGCTTCTCACAAGAATGGAAGCTCTTGTCACAATCGTCACAAGGAAGGAACTCCTTGCAAGAGAGAGACAGGCAGGTCTCACAATGGGTCTTGATTCCGGTTCTTCCACTACAAAGGCTGTTGTTATGCTCAATAACAAAATTATCGGAAAGGCATGGACTCCTTCACACAATGTCGTTGAATCTGCTACACAGGTTATGAATGAAGCATTGGAGATGGCAGGATATGAGTACAAGGACCTCGAAGCCATCGGTACAACAGGTTACGGCCGTTTCACACTCGGCAATCATTTCAGTGACAAGGTCAAACTGATTCAGGAAGAGCTTACCGTCAACTCCAAGGGTGCTGTATGGCTCGCTGACAGGCAGAAAGGAGAGGCAACAATCATCGATATCGGAGGAATGGATAACAAAGCCATCACAATCCGTAACGGTATCCCAGACAACTTCACAATGGGTGGAGTTTGTGCAGGAGCATCCGGACGTTTCCTCGAGATGACCGCAAAGAGGCTGAGAATCGATGTTACAGAGCTGGGTGCACTGGCAGACGTGGGAGACTGGAGGAATGCAAGGATGAACTCATACTGTTCAGTCTTCGGTATCCAGGACTTGGTTACGACACTCGGAGACGGAAAGAAGTTCGAGGATGTAGCCGCAGCAGCATGTCACTCAGTCGCAGAACAGGTGTACGAACAGCAGCTTCAGGAAATCGATGTAAGGCACCCAATCATTCAGGTCGGAGGAACATCATTGATCTCCGGTCTTGTGAAGGCTGTGGGAGAAGTACTCGGAGAGAGACCAATCGTTCCCGAGAACTCACAGTTTATCGGTGCGGTCGGAGGAGCTCTGCTCAGTTCAGGATTCCTGTGAGGGTTGAATATGCAGGTAGATGTCGTTGGACCTGACGAGTACGGCAATGCAGCATATGCAAAGCTGTTCGAGAATATAGTCGGGGACATCGGAAAGACATTCATGATCAAAAGGTCGAAGCTCGTCCTTATGCCTGAACTTCCATTCTTCGGATTTTCAGTGATACTCAGGAACGCACCTGGAAACAAAACGGTGTCGGATGCAGCATCATTCAGGCCTGAGGGTTCCGACCTGTACATCACAATATCAAACGAGCGTTATGCACCTGAAATCCTTTCGATACTCTGGAAACAGTACGGACGTAATAACGTCATACAGCAGACCAGATTCGATATCCTTATTCACGATGCTAAGGAGGAGGACGTCAGAGATGTGATTATCGCATCCGGAGAAGAGGTTGTAAAGGAGATGCTCGGTGCATTCTGGAGGGCCCTTCCCGAAGGTATCAGGGTTAGGGAAACGTTCGTTGACGGAAAGGTCATAACAGTGATGGCTGTCGAAGAGATAATGACTCCAGGTGCTTTTGAAATGGCTAAAGAGCTTCACAATGAAATGATCAAACTCGGAGAGGAGAGTGAGATTTTTGTTTGAAGTCATAATGTATGACGGAGGAGTTTACCGTTCCGCAGAACTCTATGAGGCCATAGAGGATGTGGGAGGAACCGTACTTCATTTCAATCGTAGTGCACAGATGCTGACCGTCACGATGTCCGTTCCGGAAGAGGACAGGGGTGTCATAGAGAAGATTTCCAAGGAGATCGGCGGTGAAATAAGAAGTGTACCTTTGGCAGGTACGGAAATCGCCGTAGTTGGATGCACATTGGGAAGGCATCATATGCCCCATCCGATTTGTGATATTGCAGAAGTCCTTAGGGAAAGCGGTTCCATCTCAGTCGTTATGGGAATTGCCAGAGGAAGAGGAAAGAACACGTCCCAGATCTCTAAGAAAGAGTTGGAGATCATTAACGAGTATGATGCAGTAATCTTTATGCTCGGTAACTTCAAGTCATGTGTAGAAACCAAGAGATTCCTCTTGGAAGACATCACTGTGCCAGTAGTTCTGGTATGCGGACCTCAGCCTGACGGAATGGATGACATATGTGAAGCAATAGTTCCCGGTGTCGGAAGAAAGGCCGAAAGGATGAGACTTCCCGACGAGAGGGAAAAGCTTCGTGAGATTTCATCGGTTATCATCGATGTGATACACAACAAGAAGAGGATGCTTGAAGAGGATCCGTTGTTCATACATCCTGCAGAACTGAAGATTCTGCTGGAGAATTATGAACCCATCGACATGTGTCTCCGCCCTGCACCCATCGTACTCCATCTTGACGGACTCAGAGTGAAGATTCCGTACAAGGAGCACAAAGAGTATTTCGACAATCTTGATGTCTACGGACGTAAGCTCAGTGAAATTGCCGAAATTACCGAATCTAAGATGGCTGACAACAGTACGTTGATCAGAATCAAGACCAAGTCACAGGTCGAGGACATGGATTCACGTGCAGGATCGGAATAATTCAATCAGAAGGGGGACCTACCTCCTTCTCCTAACTTTTTCAGAGGATGCAGAGGTATCAGTTGGTTCGCTCGGCACAGTAAATCTATGTGCTGGAACATATTGCTATGTAGGCAGTGCTATGGGCGGATTGGATCAGAGAGTAGGCAGACATCTGTCCAAAGACAAGAAAGTACGCTGGCATATTGACAGACTTACTCTTTTGGCGGATTCGATGCATGCATATGAATCTTATCCGGATTTTGTTCCCGAATGTGAATTGGCATCGGTTTTGGAATCATCAGGCGGGATCCCTGCAGTGAAAGGATTCGGGTGTTCGGACTGTAGTTGTTTCACACATCTTTTCAGAGTTGAAGACCGGATAATTCTGGATATCGTTTCAAGGTTAGGCTTGAATAAATTCCACCCAGATGATTGATTTTTACCTTTTTGCAGACCAAAGTATTATTAAATCAAATCTTATATCGCCCCTTATTAAGTCACACGTATAATGTGGAGGACGGAAAATGAAAGGGGACAACCTATCACGCAAAGTCACACCTGAAGTAATTTTGAGCCTTCAGGATATTGTCGGAAAGGACAACGTAAATACAAACGAAATGGACAGGATGCTTTACGGACACGATCTCGCACCTCTTCCCAAGGAGGCAGGACTTGCATTCAAGAACATGCCCGATGTAATTGTCAGGCCCAGCAATGCAGCACAGGTCTCTGAGATCGTCAAGATTGCATACAAGAACGGTATCGCCGTTGTTCCCCGCGGAAACTCCACATGGGGTCTTGGCGGATCCATGCCTACCGCAGGCGGAATCCTCCTCGACATGGCCGCAAAGATGAACGAAATCATTGAGATCGACACTGTCAATATGTCCGCAAGGGTACAGGCAGGATGCACATGGAAGAAAGTTCTTGATGCATGTGAAAAGGAAGGATTCCTCGTTGGATCTTACCCCTCAAGCTTCCCCTCAGCAACAGTCGGTGCATGGTTCTCAACCGGTGGAATCGGAATCGGCGGATACAAGTACGGAAGTGCAAAGGATAACTGCCTTAACCTTCAGGTTGCACTTTCAAACGGTGACCTTATCGAGACTGGATACGACAAGATCGCATCAAACATGTCCGGATACAACCTCACACAGCTCTTCGGAGGAGCAGAGGGAACACTCGGAGTCATCACAGAAGTTACACTCAGGATTTACCCCAGGGGTATTGTTAAACCCATCGCCTACGAGTTCGCATCACTCAGGGACATGGGAGAACCCATCAACAAGATCGTCAACCACGCAAGTCTTAAGCCCCTTCACATTGCATGGTCAGATTACAACCACTTCGAGAACCAGAGGAAAGCAGGACTTCACGCACCTGAAGTCAAGAACGTCTTCCTCGTCACACTCCAGGGAGACGAAGAATTCGTCGCACTCGAGGAGAAGGTCCTTGATGCAATTGTTGAGGAATGTGGCGGAAAGAAACTTTCCTACGACATCGCAGAGCACGAGTGGGAAGAGCGCTGCTACGAGTTCAGGGCACGTAAGACCGGTGTAGGATCAATTCCTGCAGAGGTTGTTGTTACAAACGAGAACTGGGCAAAGTTCGTTGATGAGTGTTATGAAGGATACAAGGCAATGAAGATGGAAGCAGGCGGAATCATCGGTATGGTTGCAGACCGCAGCACATCAATGTTTATGCCCTACTACTTCAAGGACGACGAGTCACTCCTCGGAATGACTGCATTCTCCTACAACTTCTACATGGGAGACAGGGCAGCAGAGTACGGCGGACGTTCACTCGGACTCGGAGTATTCTTTGCATCCAACCTCGATTCAATCCACGATGAGGGATGCGTCTCACTCATGAGGGACCTCAAGACATTCCTTGACCCCCACGATGTCATCAACCCCGGACACCTCGTCTGCGGAAAGACAAAGTTCGGAATTGCACTTGACAAGAACATCATGGGAATTGCAGGAAAACTCATGCAGTCTGTTAAGAAAGTCCTCCCTGAGAACAAGACTTTCGCACAGAACAGCAAGAGGTTCCACTACGACGACATGGAAGAGGAAAAGGATCACTCCCGTGAAGTCGAGTACGGCGTAGGAACCCAGTAAACGTATTAGGGGCTTCGGCCCCTTTTTACATTATCAACTTTCAATAATCTTTTGATGTTTCAGATTGTTTATTCTGAGTTGATTAGTCAACTTTTTATATATGGTTGATTAGTCAACTCGTATGGATGAAGACATCTGCGGGCATTACTATCCGCGGGCAATGATAGAATATCTGAATCGGATAATCGATCAGGAACTTAATGATAAAAGTATACAGCCTTCCTGGGGGCCGTTCATCAAGGCCATAAAGGCTCATGAGGGGCTGTCACTTAAGGATCTGTCATCTATAATCATGGTTGATAAGTCTCTGTCCACAAGGACAGTTAGAACATTGATTGAAAACGGATATGTGGAGAATAGGTCCGAGGTAGACAGAAAATACAATCTGTATCTTACGGAAAAAGGAAAGGATCTGTCAATCCGTATGGAATCAGCATTCAATAAGGCATGGGCTGAATTGTTCAGTGATTTGAATGATGATGAGAAGACAGTTCTAAGGATTATCAGCAAAAAAATCTACAACAGGATCAAAGGCGGTGATGTCCTATCATCCTGAAGTATCTGAGAAAAATCGATTGGTTGCTGATATGTGTAGCAGCTGTTTTCATTTTTATTCAGGTGTTTTTCGATCTCAAGATCCCGGAATACATGTCCTCAATCACCACTATCCTCACCACGGGAGGAAGTTCTTCTGAGATCATGGAAGAAGGGTGGCTGATGTTGGGTTGCGCCTTGGGAAGCCTGATTGCTGCCATAGCTACAGGGGGAATCTGTGCATACATCGCAGCGTCCTTTTCAAAAACTGTACGTGAGAAACAGTATGATAAAGTGGAACAGTTCTCTCTGAATGAGATCAATAAATTCTCAACATCAAGTCTTATTACTCGTTCGACTAACGATATTGTTCAGGTTCAGATGGCAATAGCGATGGGACTGCAGATAGTGATCAAAGCTCCTATCACTGCAATATGGGCTCTGCATAAGATAATTGATAAGAACTGGGAATGGACACTTTTAACAGCCGTATCTGTCGTAGTGTTGGTGGCAGTTATTGTATTGATAATGTATCTCGTAATTCCGAAGTTCAGGAAGATACAGTGGCTTACGGATGATGTCAACAGAGTCTCCAAGGAGAATCTTGACGGAATGCGTGTTGTACGTGCATATAATGCCGAAGGCTATCAGGAATCCAAATTTGAGGCTGCCAATACCAACCTTACAGATGTAGGGCTGTATACGACACGTATCCTTTCAGTACTGTCGCCGGTGATGTCAATCGTCATGAACGGTCTGTCTCTCGGGATATATTGGTTAGGTGCATACATAATAATGGATTCGGTAAACCCTCTGGTAAGGGTTGAGGAATTCTCCAACATGATTGTGTTCTCCTCCTATGCGATGCAGGTCATAATGTCTTTCATGATGATGATCATGATCTTCATGATAATCCCGCGTGCTGCAGTGGCTGCAAGGCGTATTGAAGAAGTCATCAATACAGAGCCGACCATATTGGACGGAGATGTTGTTGAAACGGATCCTGAACTGAACGGTACCATATCCTTCAGAAATGTATGTTTCAGATATTCAGACAACAGTGGAGATGTACTCTCAGATATCAACTTCGATGTCAGAAAAGGCGAAGTCGTGGCATTCATTGGTTCTACAGGATGCGGAAAGAGTACTCTTGTAAATCTGATCCCACGTTTCTATGATGTCACATGTGGACAGGTACTTGTGGACGGTGTGGATGTCCGTGATTACAGACAGGATGTCCTTCACAGTAAAATCGGGTACGTCCCTCAGAAATCAGTTCTTCTTTCGGGAACAGTGGAGTCCAACATAAGGTATGGGGAAATGTACCAGGACAGAACACTGGATGATGTGAAAGCCGCACTTTCAATAGCACAGGGAAAGGATTTCGTTGAGAAGATGGAGGGGCAGTATGAAGCCCATGTCTCGGAAGGCGGAACAAATCTTTCAGGAGGACAGAAACAGCGTGTATCTATCGCACGTGCTGTATGTAAGAGGCCGGAGATTTACATCTTCGACGATTCATTTTCAGCGCTCGATTACAAAACGGATCGTATCCTGAGGAAAGCTCTCAGGGAGGAGACGGAAGGTGTCACGACACTTATTGTCGCACAGAGGATCGGTACGGTCATCGATGCAGACAAGATCATTGTTCTGGATGACGGGAAGATAGTCGGAATCGGAAAACACTCAGAGTTGTTGGAGACATGTTCTGTGTACAAGGACATTGCATTGTCCCAATTATCTGAAGAGGAGTTGAGACATTGAGTCCGCCTCGCAGACGTGGCCCTCCTATGGGAGGTCCCAAGGATAAACCGAAAGAGTTCGTCAACTCATGGAAGAAGCTGATCAATTACCTTAACAGATACAAGAAAGCTTTGTTATTGGCAATTATACTTTCGACTGCATCTACCATCATCACGCTCATAGGGCCCGATAAACTTAGTGAGATGACAGATCTTATTCAGGTAGGGCTCACGGGTGCACCCATAGACATTGAGGCCGTAGGGCGTATTGCAGTGTTCTTACTGACGATATATGTCATCGGTGCGATACTGAACTTCATTCAGGGATATGTGATGGCTACTGTTTCTCAGAAGACGTCATACAATCTCCGTAGGGACATATCCCATAAGATTAACCGCCTGCCCCTTGGATATTTCGACAGATCTTCTACGGGAGATACGATGAGCCGTATCACCAACGATGTGGATACGATCGGACATTCGATGAATCAGACAATCAGTATGTTCATCAGTTCAGTTACATTGTTAGTCGGTTCGGCTGTAATGATGGCTGTGAACGATGTGGTGATGATGGTAACTGCTGTCCTCTCATCAATCATCGGTTTCCTGCTGATGGGCGTGATCATGTCCAGGTCACAGAAGTACTTCAGCATACAGCAGGAGAATCTGGGTAATATGAACGGTCATGTTGCTGAGATTTACTCCTCCCATAACATAGTCAAGGCATACAACGGGCAGAAAAATGCCAAAGTAAAATTCGACAGGATCAACAATGATCTGGCATCAAGCGCATTCAAGTCACAGTTTATGGGCGGTCTCATGATGCCTCTGATGGGTTTCGTCGGTAACTTCGGTTATGTGATGGTATGTATCGTAGGTTCAATACTGGTACTTGAAGGTCAGATTACTATCGGTACGATTGTTGCATTCTTGATATATGTGCGTCTGTTCACACAGCCCCTGTCCCAGATATCTCAGGCGGTTGTAGGTATGCAGAGTGTAGCTGCAGCATCGGAACGTGTCTTCGAATTCCTGGGGGAGAAGGAGATGGAGGACGAGTCCGATAAAGTGAAGGAACTGACCGATGTGAAAGGACATGTGGAATTCAGGAACGTTACCTTCAGTTATGTTCCCGGAAAGGAAATTATTCATAATTTCTCAGCAAATCTAAAGCCGGGTCAGAAAGTAGCAATTGTCGGCCCTACCGGGGCAGGAAAAACAACAATAGTCAATCTTCTGATGAGGTTCTATGAATTGGACAGCGGAGATATACTGATAGACGGTGTATCCACGAAGGACGTCAAAAGGGAGAATGTCCATGATCAGTTCTGTATGGTTCTTCAGGACAGTTGGATATTTGAAGGTACGATTAGAGAAAACATCGTTTACAGCAGAGAGAATGTTTCTGATCAGGAAGTGGAGGATGCATGCCGTGCAGTCGGACTTCATCATTTCATATCCACGTTGGAAGACGGATATGATACGGTATTAGCTGACAATGCTACACTTTCAGTAGGTCAGAAACAACAGCTGACCATTGCACGTGCCATCATTGACAGGTCTCCTCTGCTTATATTGGATGAAGCCACCAGTTCTGTCGATACAAGGACAGAGAAGATAATTCAGGATGCCATGGACTCACTGTCACAGGGACGTACATCTTTCGTGATTGCACACCGTTTATCTACAATCAGAAATTCGGATCTGATTCTTGTGATGAAGGACGGAAGACTCATAGAACAGGGTAACCACGATGAGCTATTGGCACAGGGCGGATTCTACAGTGAGCTGTACAACAGTCAGTTTGAGGAAACAGACTGATTAAAACCATTAAACAGAGGCATTTCAGAGTAATTTACCCAACTCTGAGACGTCCTCAAATATTATCATTTCTTTGTCAATTTTGTACCAATCGTCTCTGTTGAGAGTACCTGTCAATACGCCTATGAATCCTGCACCGGAATCTCTGGCACAATAGTAATCAAATGTATGGTCACCGAAGAACAGGATTTCTTCAGGTTTCACGCCTATATCATCTGCAATGTGTTTCATCGCTATCGGAGCAGGTTTGGCCTCCTCCTCAGGATAATCATCTCTTGCAACGATGCTGTCAAGAATGTCATGGACTTCGCAGATTTTCAGTGCGGTTTCAGCATACTCTCTGCATCCACGTGTCAGTACTCCGATTTTGTACCCCTGATTTTTGAGATCACAGAGTATATCGATGATCCCGGGAACGGGTTTTGCCTCATCAACGAATTCCATTTCCACATCTCTCGCAAGATTGGCGATTTTTCCCTGGATAGTATACAGTTCAGCGGATCTTCCGTTATCTATCAGCCATTTACATCCGCCTTCTATGTTGAATTTGTATCCTTCATTTCTGTCGATGGCGGATTCCGGGACACCGAGTTCTTCGAATACATCGAAAACGAGATTGGCCATTTTTACATAATCTACCTTTGTAAGCAGCAGGGTCCCGTCCATATCGAAACATACTGCACGGTATCTCGGATCAAGAGGCATAACAGGTAATTAAAAATCTAATTCATATGGATTTCTTAGAAATAAGATGTCAGGTGATGGGAGTAGCCCCCCTTCTGTTTTAGGCGGCATTCAACTACGCACCCTACCCGCCGGATGTCGAGCACTTAACCCGGCTGTTTGGGCTTGCTCCGATGGGGAGTCGCCGTTTCACCAAATCTCCGGGAATGTCATTACCGTGTAAATCATCCTATTTACCGGAGCTGTGTCGTTTCTGTGCCCTTGCCTGAGCTCTCGCCCAGCCTGATTTCCAGACCCATCTTGCTCGTGGAGGAGGGAACTTCCTCAGCTGGATCAAAGTCCTACCGTCGGCCGCCCTCCATCTCCTGACATCTGGTCGATGGGCTTCTCGTTTAATTAGATGTCGAAAGTACATATTGCAGAGCTCGTATTTTTTCGATCTAAAATGATGGCGATTCAGTCAATTTTTTAGTGAAATATAGTAAAAATACACTTAAAATTCATCATGAACAAAAATTCCAAACCAAACCTTTATTAAGGATTTGTATATTCCAAGTCTTACTGCAAGGGTAGTCAAGCCTGGCCAACGACGCAAGGTTGAGGGCCTTGTCCTTAGTGGTCCGTGGGTTCAAATCCCATCCCTTGCACTATTCTTTTCCAACATTCTTGTGATGGCAACGTTATATCATTTTTGATTATGGTTGACAAAATATGAGATTTTTCCTGAATCTGAGTTTCACTCAAATTCCAGGAAGTTAATTTAGAAATCAGAAATCGAGTTTTCTTTTGACTTCCAGTGCTTTATCGTCAAAATCATACTCAGACAGTTTTTCGCAAATCTTATCTGCCTGATCCAATGGAACCTCGATGAAAGACAGATTCTCACCCATGATAATCTTGCCGATGGATTTTCTCGGTAAATCTGAACAATCCTGAACGAATTCCAGAAGCTCCTGTTTGGTTATATCGTCGGATACACCGATGTTTATGGAAACGGAAGTGAATTTGATCTTCTTTTCCTGAGGCTTTTTCTGAGAGCCCTTCTTAGCGGCCGTTTTTTCCTTAGGGGCTTGAGAGGCTTCACGTCTTTCCAGTTTTCCGAGATCCAAAATATCGATTTTCTTGTCTATGGATTTCATGATGCGTTCAATATCTTTGATTTCATCTTCGAGAACGAATGTGACTGCCATTCCCTTCTTGTCTGCTCTTCCTGTACGTCCGATGCGGTGTACGTAGGTTTCAGGGTCTGTCATGTCGTAGTTCACTACAAGCCCGACATCATCGATATCAAGGCCTCTTGCAGCAACGTCAGTGGCAATCAGTACATTGATCGTACCTTTTCTGAATCCGTCGAATATCTTCTCTCTTTTGGCCTGTGGAATGTCTCCGTGTAACGGCGTACATTTGTAACCTGTCGACTCCATTTTCCTACTGAGCTGCATCGTTCTACGTTTGGTATGACCGAATACTATGGTCTTTGCGGAACATCTGTCTATCAGGGCACAGAGTGCATCTTTTTTACTGTCCTTATCAAGAACCATGTAGTGTTGTGAAATGAGATCCAATGTGAGCTCATCTTTGGAAATGAGGATCTCCTGAGGGTGTTTCATCTTATTCAATGCCAGATTTCTGACATCGTCAGGCATGGTTGCTGAGAACAACAGGCTCTGTCTCTTTTTAGGGAGTTTGGATAGAATGAAGTCCAAATCCTTAGCGAAACCCATATCGAGCATCCTGTCTGCTTCATCGAGGACCACGATAGATGTTTTGGACACACGGAGTGCATTTCTGGTGAGAAGATCCTTCATTCTTCCAGGAGTTCCTACAACAATGTCTGCACCGTTTTTCAGTGTGCCGATATGTCTGTCTATGCTTGTTCCGCCGTAAACGGCAATACTCTTGTGTCCCGAATAGAATGCGAGTTTGGTAAGTTCCTCATTAACCTGTATGGCCAATTCTCTTGTGGGGACGATAACTATGGCTGAAGGCGTCTTATATCCGCTTCCTGTTCTTCCGAGGATGATGGATCCGAAAGCACCGGTCTTGCCTGTACCTGTCTGGGCCTGAGCAAGGATGTCCTTACCTTCCAGCCCTACTGGTATTGCAGCCTCCTGAATCGGAGTGGGATCTTTCCATTCCATCTTCTTCATGGATTTGATAACACTTTCCTTAACGCCCAGGTCTGAGAATCTAGCCATATTTCTTCGGAAAGGGTGTTGCTTTGTTTGTATATGAAAGTTCCCGAAGGTCCGATTTAAATATCTTGTTAAAATACGAGAATTGAATGTCAAGACTTCTGATATGTTGTACGCAGGATCTGCCCTCAGTGAATATGGCTAAATATCTCACGTCTAAGTATGAGTGGGAAGATCTGGGATCTGACGGAAATAACACCTATGTTTCAAGAAATAATGATGTGTTGATGACCATTGATTCCCTGCACATAACTGCAGAGAACATCGATGAGGTTGCGAAAGAGTTCGGAGTTAAAGTCGACAGTGTGGTTTTCTTAAGCAGGCACAAGGCTGCCAGCGGTATACCGACACTTACAGTGCACCCTATCGGTAATTACAAAGCAGCCGATTTCGGAGGAAGAGAGGGAACATTGGTAGCTTCCGATCCACACGGTATGACAGAAGCACTCAGGTTTGTTCAGAAATACAATGATACCGAGGAATACAAAGTATCATTTGAAGTCACACACCACGGCCCATATTTGGAAAAACCGACATACTTCATCGAGATAGGAAGTGACGAGACTCATTGGGGTGATGAGCACGCAGCAGAGATTCTGTCCAATGCTGTAGCGGAATCGGACGGGAAGGAATACCCAGTTGCTCTTGGGTTCGGAGGGGGACATTATGCACCGAGATTCACAGAGATGGCATTGGGATACAAAATCGATTTTGGACATATGATTCCCGGATATCAGTTGGATTCCCTGTCGGACGAAGATGTACTGGCTATATTGAAAAAAGCATCTGATGCTACAAATGGTACGAAATGTGTATACATGCATCACAAGGCATTCAAGAAGTCTGAGGACAGAAGATTCACCGAACTGATGGAATCAGCCGGATACGAAATAATAAGTTCTAAGGATCTGGAGCCACTGTAATCATGTCCCCGGATTTGGTATTTTTACTGAACAGTGTACTTTTAGGGGCAGGACTTGCAATGGATGCATTTGCGGTATCTGTTGCCAATGGGGTGCAGAATCCTAATATGAAACGCAGAAGGATTTTGTTGATAGCAGGCACTTTTGCTGTTTTTCAGGCTCTTATGCCGTTGATAGGTTGGCTCTGCGTGAATACGGTTTCAGAACAGTTCTCCGTGTTCGGAGAGGTGGTTCCGTATATTTCCCTTGTACTTCTCACGGTCATCGGAGTAAAAATGATAGCAGGAGGCATTTCCGGTAATGAAGAGGCTGCTTTGGTCACCGGGCTGGGTACACTTATGATTCAGGGCGTAGCAACATCCATAGATGCCCTGTCGGTGGGATTCACTATTGCCGAATATGATGTATTGTCAGCAGTCATATGTGCTTTGATTATAGCTGCAGTCACAATGGTTCTTTGTATTATGGCATTGAAACTTGGAAACAGAATAGGGTCCAGATTTTCCGATAAAGCTACGGTTCTTGGCGGTGTAATCCTGATATTCATCGGAGCAGAGATTTTCATTACAGGTGTGTTATTGTAGATCAATCACTGTCTTGGATATTTGATAAAAATAGAATGACTCCTGTCGGAGTCTGTTTTATTCAGTTCAGTAATATTGCACCTATATTCAGATATGCTGCAAATGTGAGCCACAGGATGTATGGAATCAGAGTATAGAATGCAAGTTTGTTTTCTCTGACGAAATAGATCATGGCAAAAACCGTAATCCACAGTAATGTGAGATCGGCAAGTGCCAACATCCTGTCTCCCATGGTGAAGAATATGGGCGTCCATACAAAATTCAATACTAACTGAACTGCAAAGAGTATGTAATACAGTTTGTCCCCGCCACTGCGATATACGGACCATATGGAGATACCCATCAGAATGTACAATATGGTCCAGGCAATAGGAAAGAGGATCCCGGGGGGAGAAAGAGGAGGCATATCAAGGCCTGTATATCCTGAACTTGCTGAGGATAACAGGCTTGATGAGAACCCGATAGCAAGACAACCTAATACAAAGACAGCAAGTGCTATCCAGTTTTTATGAGCGGACGTTAGTTCCATGGATATTCATTTTCATATGGGAAATATAATGTTAAGAAAATAACCAATATTTTGGTAAGATATTTGTCACAATCTGGAATGTCAGATGAACATGAAACTGAGTACGAAAAAGACACTTACAATTGACAGCAGAATGGATGCTAGTGCACCTATTCCTGACATTTTCGCACTTTCTGGTTTTTCATCAGCCCATACGAGCCA
>SUSX01000028.1 GCA_015063195.1 Thermoplasmata archaeon
CGTTGGTTCCTTCCAATGCCCACCCTGGTGATGAAAACCATGTTCCAGCACATTTACGTTTTTCGTTGTTATACTCCTTGGTGGTCAGAAGTACGTCTATGCAGTCCGCGCCGTCAAGCATGACTGCGGGGACTTTCAGTTCATTGATTACTCCGTCTAATGACTGGCATATCGCATAACCGAGAAATATCGCATCCAGCTGTCCTTCGTATTTGTTTACAGTTTCAATGATGACTTCCCTCATGCGCTGAGGATTTTCGTGTAATGCGAACTCTAAATATTCCCTGACAACAAAATCGGAATCATTCTCTGTAAGATGCTCGATTTCAGGCTTTAGAATGTCACAGGCGATGATTCCCAGTTTCATGAATTAAGCACGGTTTATTCGCCTTATAAAATAATATGTATACTTTGGAACGGTCAGATTAAAGTAATGTTAAAATATTGCAAAAAACAGTAATTTTAATATATCTTTACATCTCGAATTTTCAGTCTGGACATTGGATACCAATAAGGATATATACTAATGAAGTAGGATATTATTTGATTCAAATGGGATACAAGGACGGAAAAACAGAATTTGATGAGTTCGTCGTGGACCTCAATGCAGATTGTAAATGCGGCTGTATGGAAGGAGACCGTTTCCATAAGATCTACCGTTTCCCTAACGGATACGGTGCATCTGTCGTCAACAACCCTAAGCTGAAAGGATTCAACGACGAGGGGTTCCGTATACTTCCCATAAAATTCTCTTCGGATGAAGATTACACAACGGTCATGCTTCCGCAGTTCACTCAGGATGAGTTGGACTGTAAATCATGGGAGGCGGCTGTCGAGTCGATTAACAGAATCAAGGATCTGGAGGAATGAACATGTCTGATCTTGTTTTCCCATTCACGGCAATCGTAGGTCAGAATGAGATGAAGAACGCTCTGATCCTGAATGTTATAAATCCATCCATCGGAGGTGTTCTTATCAGAGGGGAGAAAGGTACGGCTAAATCAACTGCTGTACGTGCATTGGCAGATCTCCTTCCCGAGAGGAAAGCATCCGACTGTCCTTTCCATTGTGACGTATCAAAGAAGAACAATGTTTGTCCCTACTGTCTTGAGAACTTGGATTCCGGGGAAGGTCTCAATCTAACGGATATCAAGATGAAGGTGGTAGAGCTTCCGCTCAGTGCCACCGAGGATATGGTGGCAGGTACTCTGGATTTGGAACATGCCATCAAGACCGGAAAGAAGAAGTTCGAACCCGGAGTATTGGCCAAAGCGAACGGAAACATACTCTATGTGGATGAAGTAAACCTTCTGGATGACCACATAGTTGATCTCCTTCTTGATTCTGCAGCAATGGGCAGGAATTACATCGAAAGAGAAGGAGTATCGTTCACACATCCGTCAAAATTCATTCTGGTAGGAACGATGAATCCTGAGGAAGGTGATCTCAGACCTCAGCTTCTCGACCGTTTCGGAATGGCTGTCGATGTTAAGAGTGAGAAGGATGTAGAATCCAGGATGGATGTCATCAAGAGACGTCTCGAGTTTGAGAAGGATCCCGATGCATTCAAGGAACTGTATGCAGGCGAACAGGAAAAACTCATGGAGCGTATCACTTCCGCCAAGGACAGGATGGCAGACATAGTTCTCGAAGACGATGCATTGAAGATGGCTGTGGAAGCATCACTCTATTTCGGAGTAGACGGTCACAGGGCGGACATAACATTACTGAAGGCTGCTTCCGCCCATGCAGCGTTCTACGACAGGACATCCGTTCTCAGGGAGGATGTAGCAAGTATCGCCAATCTTGTGCTTACACATCGTATGAGACGTAATCCGTTCCAGGAATCCACGATAGATGCCGAGGAGCTGAACAAGTGGATCAAGAGCATTTGAATCCGGAAGCATTGAACTTTCCGTTTCCTGCAATCATCGGCGTAGATGAGGCCAAGAAAGCGCTTCTTGCAGCTTTGGTCTCCGATGACATCAGAACCGTACTGATTCAGGGAGGGACAGGTTCCGCCAAGACCACATTGATCAGGTCTCTGACAGGTATCAGCGAACGTGAGGTTCTGAATCTTCCGTTGGGAACCAATGACGATCAGATCTTCGGAATCATAGATTTAGAGGAGACTCTCCTGACCGGTGAGAGGCGGATGATGCCCGGAATTCTTCAGAAATCGGATCTCAACATTCTGCATGCGGACGATGTCAATCTTATGGACCATTCCCTTCTGGATCAGCTGCTGGAATCCGTAAACAGACAGAAAGTGCTGGTGGAGAGAGAAGGCCTTTCCTATGAATACAGGTGTAGAACCACATTCATCGGTACGATGAACATCTCGGAGAATTCACTTTCCCCCCATCTTCTGGATCGTTTCGACATTTGTGTCAGGATTCCTCCGACGGATGATACAGATCTCAGATATCAGATTGTAAAGAGACGTGTGGATTACGATAACGATCCTGAAGGATATGTGCAATCCTTCGTTGAAGAATGTTCCGGAATAAAGAAGACGGTATCGAATGCACGTCAGCGTATGCCATTCGTCACAATTCCGGATGATATATTGACGTTAATATCCGAACTATGTATCAAATCCGGTTGTGAAGGTCTCAGAGGCGATTTGGCAGTTGCAAAGACATCCATGGCGATAGCTGCTCTGAACGGAAGGGATGTTGTATCTCTTGACGATATGAAGGAAGCGGCACACCTTTGTCTGAGGCACAGAATAACCGAATCTCCGGATAACAATTCATCTTCATCATCCAACACAGGAAACGATATATCCAATTCCGAACCGCCTCCGATGTCATCAGACAAAGGTACGGGAAGCCGTAGTGATTCTCAGGAAGTAAACAATGAGAACACAGGAGAAGGGGATGTAACGGAAGATACAGTATTCGCAGTGGGTGCAACATTCAGCGTCATTGATTTCGTTTCTCTCAAACCGCTAGGTTATATGGGTTCGTCCAAAGGCGGAGGAAAACACGAGAAGATCCGCAGTCCGGACAGGACGGGAAGGTACATCCGTTCGGAGATGCCCAAAGGTGAGGTCAACGATTTGGCTTTCGATGCCACAATACGTGTCGCAGCACCGTATCAGAAGTACAGACAACGCGGAGATATGGCAATCGTTTTGGAGAAATCGGATCTCAGACAGAAAGTCAGGGAGAGAAAGAACGGAGTATCCATCATGTTCCTGGTGGATGCGAGCGGTTCCATGGGAGCAAGGAAGAGGATGGTGGCTGTCAAAGGTGCAGTATTCTCTCTTCTCAAGGAATCATATCAGAACAGGGACAAAGTCGGGTTGATTTCATTCAGGAAGGATAAGGCTGAGATTCTTCTCCCATTTACAAAGAGTGTTGATTTCGCTTACAAGAAACTGAAGGAGATGCCTACAGGCGGAACCACTCCATTGGCGGCTGCGATACTTAAAGCACATCTCGAGACCAAGAAGGAACAGAGGATCAATCCGGGTGAGAAGTGTTATGTTGTCCTTACCACGGACGGAAGAGCAAATTCGTCTATCACAGGCGGTGATGCGTTGGCTGATGCGATGAACATGGCAGCGACCGTAGGAAAGGACCGTTCGGCAATTTGGATTGTAGTGGATACAGGAATAGGGTATCCGCATCTGGACAATGCATTGCATCTGAGCGAAAGGCTCAACGGAATATATCTGAGATTGGAAGATCTGAAAGCGGACAATCTCGCACATAGAATCAAGAGCATAGTGAAGAACAGGGTGATCGGATGAGGATCTTGAACATCATCTGCGATATGCAGGACAACGGTTTGACTCCCAACGCAGTGAAGAGATTGGAAGAGCAGGGATATTCGATAGATGTATGGCAGTTCGGTACATCCGATCTTGATTCCAATGAACGTTATTTTGCAGAGGCATTGAATGTTTTGAACGATTGTTCTCTCGCTATAATCAGGGTACACGCCGGTCTGACATATTTTAAGAAGTTCGACAGACTGAAGGATGCTCTGCTGTCAAAGAATGTTCCGTTGATAATTCAGAGTGAATTGCCTGAGGATGTAAGAGAGTACCGTTACATGTTCACAGGATCCGAAGATGATTATGTCACTATACGTTCATACATCGAATTAGGGGGAATTGATAATGAATACAATCTCTTGGCATGGTTGATCAGGGATGTGGAAGGATCCGACATAAAGGTATCAGCACCCAGCAGGCACCCTGCTCAGGGCCTCTATATGCCTAATGCAGGAGATGTAGATGAGATCGAGACAAAGGATCTCAATGTAGCCGTCCTGTTCAATCAGAACAATGTTGTCAACAACAATACTGCACACATAGATGCACTCATATCGGAACTGGCGGACAGGGGAGTAGGAGTCATTCCGATCTATCTTACACCTAACCCCAGTGAGATTCTTGGCTCGATAGGAATCAATGAAACCATCAGGAAATATCTGTCGGGTGACATCAGACGTACACTCGGATCTGTTGTGTTAGCCCTTCCTTTCTCACAGTTATGTCTGTCTGATCCCGGGGACGGTACGGAGAGGGACAGAGAGAACATCTTCAACGAATTGGGTGTTCCTGTGATACAGGCCGTAACGATGTTCAACTCCGCGGAAGGATGGAGGGCCGATTCATCGGGATTGGGGCCGTATGAGCTGTCAATGAGTATCTTTTGGCCGGAGTATGACGGTCAGATCATTTCCGTGCCGTTGGCATCATCAGAAAGATCCCCGGAGGGAAGGATTGTCAGTATGCCGATAGATGACAGAGTGAAGGCTATCGCAGATTTGGCAGTAAATTGGGCAAGACTGAAGATTACACCTGTCAAGGAACGTAAGATTGCAGTTCTCCTCCATCAGAACCCGCCTCGTGCCGATATGATCGGAGGTGCATTTGCATTGGACGCACCTGAGAGTACGGCACGTCTTCTGAGAGAGATGAGGAAGAGAGGTTACGTAACGGGAAATATGCCTTCAACAGGAAAGGGATTGACCAAGAGGCTTCTCGAAGGTGTTTCCAATGATTCGGAGTGGTTATCCTCGGAAGATATGTTGGAACGTTGTGCAGATAAAGTTTCATTATCACAATACAGGGCCTGGCTTTCAGAGATTGATTCCTCATGCTCATCCAAGATGACAGAGGACTGGGGTTCGGCACCAGGGGAGATCAACACAGTTGATGATGTAACGGTGATCCCGGGATTCGTGGAAGGTAACATATTCGTAGGTCTCCAGCCGAACCGCGGAATGGTTGACGATTCGGTGGACATATATCACAGTCAGGATGTCTCCCCGCCGCATTCGTATCTTGCATTTTACAGATGGGTAACAGAAGTATTCGGTGCACAGGCCGTGATACATATGGGATGTCACGGAACTTTGGAATGGCTGCCGGGAAAAGGGACAGGATTGTCTTCAGAATGTTATCCAGACTTGGTATTCGGACATCTGCCGCACATTTACCCTTATGCAATGAGTAATCCCGGAGAAGGCATGCATGCCAAACGCAGGAATGGTGCAGTCATCATCGATCATCTGATACCTCCGATGATGAGGGCAGGAAATTATGATGAGCTCCTTGATATAGAGTCGCAGCTGCAGGAGTATCTCCGTGCAAGGTCTGCAGGCATGAAGGAGAAGATGACATCCACTGCAGACAAGATTCTCACAGATTGTATCAAGATCTCTCTGTTGGATGATCTTGGTATCCAGAATAACTGCACTGTTACAGAGTTTGAGGAGAGAATAGATACACTTTACGATTACATTTGTGAAGTCAAAGACAATCTGATCAAAAACGGACTTCACATCCTTGGAAGCGTTCCTATGAACGACAGGATGAATCAGATGATATATTCTCTGGTTCGCACACGTAACGGTGCAATTCCTTCATTAAGGGAAGCGGTTGCAGATTTGAAGGGATATGATTTGAATCGTATTACAGGTTCTCCGTCAACATTGGATGAAAAATCAGGGTTGACATACGGACAGATCCTAGATTCAATCGACAGGGACTGTATGACCTTAATTCAGAAGATGGATGATTCAGGATTCGATACCGGACGGTCTTGTAAAATTGTAAATGAAATGTTCGGAACTGACGGATTGGACTCAATCGTCTCGGCAATATGTGATAATTATGTACCGAAGCTGAAGAGTACCACAGACGAACTCAGAAACCTTCTTAATTCATTGGACGGTAGGTACATACTTCCGGGGCCGTCAGGATGCATCAGCAGAGGAAATGCACATCTTCTTCCGAGCGGAAGGAACTTCTATTCCATAGATCCTGCTTCGATTCCGACTCAGTCTTCATGGGAAGTCGGTGTAAAGATGGCAGATCAGATGATTGACCGTTATGTATCCGAGAACGGAACATATCCGAAACAGATAGGAATCGTAATCTGGGCAACGGATACCATGAAGACAGGTGGAGATGACATCGCATATATCCTGCACCTTCTGGGTGTAAAGCCTGTATGGTCCTCGAACGGCGGTGCCGTGGTAGGATTGGAGGTAGTTCCGGTGTCCGAACTCGGAAGACCCAGAATAGATGTGACTCTGAGAATAAGCGGTTTGTTCCGTGATTCCTTCCCCAATCTTATTGAGATGATCGATGATGCAGTGGAGAAGATATCGGAACTCGACGAATCCGTGGAAGACAACTATCTCATCGCACATCTAAGGAAGGACATCACCGATGCGATAGCAGAGGGCGTAGATTCCATCATAGCTAAGAAAAGAGCACGTGTAAGAATATTCGGAGATCCTCCTGGTAACTACGGCGGAGGGGTGGATTCACTTATTACAAGCTCCCAATGGGGCGACAGGTCCGATCTTGCGGAAGCTTATGTGGAATGGGGTGGATATGCCTATGGAAAGGAGATGAAAGGTGACGATCTGAAGTCATACTTCAAAAGGAGAATGGCAGAGGTGGATGTCACTGTCAAGAACCACGAATCCAGGGAATTGGATGCGTTTGACAATGATGACGATTACGTATTCCTCGGCGGAATGAATGCCACTGTTGAGACATATAAGGGTGAAATGCCAACTTCTGTAATGGGAGACAGTTCCGATCCGTCCAATCCGAAATTAAGGACATTGGCTGAGGAAGGTAAATTCATCTTCAGAAGCCGTATCCTGAATCCGAAATGGTTGGAAGGTTTGAAGAAACACGGATATCGCGGAGTTCAGGAAATCACCAATGCCATAGAGTTCTCGTTCGGATGGGATTCCACATCCGACATCATGGAGGATTGGATGTACCAATCTGTAACAGACAGATTTGTACTCAATGATGATAACAGACAGTGGATAGAAGAGAATAACCCCGATGCTCTCAGACAGATAACCTCGCGTCTTCTGGAAGCTGTGGAAAGAGGCATGTGGGATGCAGATAATGAAACAGTGGAGGCTCTAAAGTCCATATTCCTGGACAACGAGTCCTCCTTGGAAAGGATTAACGATCACTGATCGGGGAGTTCGTGGTGAGCGATACTCTTCTCAGTGTCGTAATAATCAGCGAGAATCTTGTATTCCATTTCCCACTGTGAGCATATTTCTTCGATCAGAGGCAGAGTGAGCTTTCTGATCTCATCATCCCATATTCCGTGAACGATGATGTGCAGTACGAGGATTGCATCATCGATTGTATCGATCTCTACAGCATCCGTTATTTTTGTTGGTTTATTCTCGTCAACAATACTGCTCATTATGCTTCCGTGATCACCGACAATCAGCATGGATTTGACATGTCCTATAATATCTGCACCGTTTTCGAGACAAGCCATTGTCGGTTTTCTCATGATTTCATCGATGAATTTCTTGAAATCGTCTTTACTGAGAGGGTTCTCAGGTATCAGTTCCAATTCCAATGCATATTTTCCAAGTTCATCAACGGCTCTGTGGATCTCGAGATGTAATGCGCTTCCTTCTTCGACAGGGTTGAAGTCATGACCCTTGATCTCCTTGTTGTCGCTGTCGTGGTCGATTTCTACATGATCGTAGTCTAATCTGTAGTCTTCTTCCTCATGGTCGTCGTGCATTTACTCTCCTCCGTATTCGTTCTTGAGGCGTTCTGCTTCGACAGCATCGTCATATCTTGAAGATACTCCCGTTTCGATCATGTCACATGCATAGGAGATACCTTCTCCTGTCTCGGATGACATATGTGCAATCTCTGCAGTAGAGTTGATTTCCCTGATGAAATTTTCAGTTTTCTCAATCTGTTCGGGAGTAGCAGCATCAATCTTATTGACGAAACAGATATCTGCCTCCCTTATCTGGGTCTCTACAAGTCTTTTGACTGCACGGATAAGCATATCGATTCTGGTAGAATCGACAAGGGTGATGACTGGTGCATGTGTGATTACAACATCTGTCTTTGCCTCAGAATATTCTGCGGCTCTTTTCAATCCCCATGGGATTGCGACACCTGAAGGTTCTACGATGACGATTTCAGGGTGGTAGTTGTCATACAGTTTAGCAATTGTTTCAGCAAATGATCCAGCTATCTGACAGCAGATGCATCCTCCGGATATTTCTTTGACCTTGAGTCCGTGTGCTTCTACAAATTTGGCATCTACGCTGATGTCTCCGACGTCATTGACGATGATTGCAACTTTGTTGCCTCTGGCCATAAGTTCATCAACGATTTTCATCAGGGCTGTGGTCTTTCCACTACCTAGGAATCCTGCAATCTGGGATATCTTCAATCAATCACCAGATGGGTATGGTCATAATGGTATATATGGATGTTCGATGTGTTGGCACAGTATTTTACTTTATATAATCCGTATTTAAAGAAACACATAGGTTTTCCGTAGTCGAAGTGAAAATTCAACATTCAAAATATGCTGTGATTCATTTCAAATATCTGATGGATATGTGAATTTCGATTGGATTTGTTTATATTTTCTGTAATTAAACTCGGTTGGTAATCTTAAAATATATTGGATTAATATTCCAACTTGGACGGCAGAAGCGAAAAGGTCTGTAGTCATATCCTCGTTGATCTTCCTTCAGTAGTTTTTCTACCGAATCACGGATGTAAATTTGGGGTTTCTTCCGTGTAAATAAGGATCACATCTTCAATGGATCATTTCGCTGAAACCGTCCTCTTTGAAGATTCTGAGATAAAGAATACTAATCCTTCACCCGTTAGAAGGATGAAGGAGATTTTGAATGGGTTTTACACATCCCATTTCTGATCCAAGTCAGAGTAGTAGGATGATTTTTCCTTAACACGGAATTCCTTCGGTTTTCCGACAGCTGTAACTATTATGTTGGATTCGATAAGTACCGATCCGCCGTAATCATCGCCGAAACCGAATTTCTTATCTTTGTTCTCGATTTTGATTTCGAACTTATCCGCACCAGCTGCCAGTGCACGTTCTCCGACAACCTTGGCACCTTCCTGTTTGGCGTATTCGATAGCTTCGGAATATTTCTCGAATTCCATTTTTCCGAAAGATGCGAAGAGAGTACATCTGGGGTCTTCAGCAGCACCCTCTCCCTTGAACGGGACAATAAGGATATTGATGGATTCGATGATATTTCCGGTGATGGCGCCGACTGCATTACCGACATGTGAATATTCGGAAAGGAGGAGTTCTGTGCCGAATATTTCCGCAACTTTGGGGAAATAAGCACTGACTGGTGCACCGATTCCAATAATCGGTTTATTGAGCTTTATTCTGCAACCGTAATCCAATCCATCTTTGCCTGAAATAGCCTTGTTCATGAGATCTTTGGCAATAACATCAGGCTCCATGTGTTTTGTTTCCTCGAAGAATAGTTTCTTCAGAAGCTCTGTGGAGATCTTTGTGATGACTGCATCCTTGGCTTTGACAATAAACTCTTCAGGTGTAATCTTCAGTTTCTTTGCCTGATGGATGATTCCGTTCATTGAACCTTCCGCATCGAACTGAACATATGATCCTTCACCATGCAACAGATCGGTAGGTGTAAGGCCGATACGTTGAATCATACCGAGTTCTTCCATCTTCGGGATGTTGATTGAATATGGGTGTACTCCGATTATTTCACTGATCTCGGTAAGGTTCTTCGGTTCGTCCACGATTGTTTCCAGGAATTTGACATCATCTTCAGTAAGGAATGAGACATCCAAATCTTTCAGCTTGATGAAGAACTCGTTCTCCTGTGTGATCTTGTCTTCACTGAGACATGCGGGAACAAATCTGGAAGGTGCATCTGCAACTTCTTTGAGTTTTTCTTTAACATGGGGCCATTTGCTGGCTGCGATACATAACGGCACGACACGCAGGGACGTAAGTTTCAACTCATTTCCGTTGACAACGATTCTGCTGTCTCCGCCGATACCTGAAGTGGCGATTTCCGCTGCAAGTACTCTTGTTCTCTTACCGCCGATGATTGCTCCTTCCTTTTCCAATCTGGGCGTTCCGTTTCTAAGGATTCCGATATCTGTGGTTGTTCCGCCCATATCCATGACGATGGCATCCTGAACGCCGGTCAGATTCTTTGCTCCGATGAGGGATGCAGCAGGTCCTGAAAGAATAGTCTCTATGGGTCTGTGAAGAGCAACGGATTCTCCCATGATGGATCCGTCACCTTTGACGATCATCAAAGGTGCTTTTATTCCGTTCTCTTCCATTACCTTCTTAACGGATACAATAAGTTCCTTGATGATCGGAATAAGACGTGCATTCATGATACATGTGACTGTACGCTCATTGTAACCGAGACTTGATGAAAGTTCATGACCGCAGACTACAGGGACATCCAACATCTCCTTGGTGAGTTCATACAGGCGGTTCTCATGTTCGGGATTCCTTACGCTAAGGTATGAGGTAATAGCAATACCGTCAACTTTATTCTTTACTGATTTCAGGAATTCCTTTGCTGCATCGATGTCAAGAGGTTCCTTCTCCTGACCGTTGAGGTTATGTCCCCCTTTAATGCAGACATATTCGTCGACATGAATGGAACGGTCGAATTCACGGCCGACCGCAATCAATGCGACACGACAACCCTTACCTTCAACGATCGAATTAGTAGCTAGAGTGGAGGAAAGTGATACCATCTTGATGTTTTCGAATAGGGAACTGTCAAAACCTTCGATGGAACCCTTGATCCCAAGGGAAAGATCGTTTCTGGTGGTGAGTGACTTTGAGCTGCATACGACAGAGCCGTTTTCCATGTCGATGATAACTGCGTCTGTATATGTTCCGCCTGTATCGAATCCTAGGCCGTAGTTTGTCATGTAATCATCTGTTTCCTTTGAAGCCGTACCTGCTGCGATAGTCTTCTACTACGGAACAAATATGATCGGCCATGAATTTTTGTTGTTCATTGGTGTTGATACGCGGCGTCTCATTCATGTAGAATTCTGTATCGCATTTGCAACATCTTACCTTAGGGCAACCTTTTACAGCTTCGGAACATCCCTGGCATGCAAAAGTTCTGGCATAAAGCAGAGAGAATTCAAAACCGCAGTATGGGCATCTAAATTTCCTAAGTGATTCAGTGGTTTCATATGCAAAACCTTTTTTCTTCATCGCATGTGCAAATCCATCGGCCATCAAGTATCATCCGCCATATGAAGTGGTAAAAGGTTTGGAAAATGGTTTGATTATTCTAAATTCAGAATGCTCCGTAGACTTTTGTTGCTTCAACAACAGCCTTGATGTTTTCCATCTTGGTGTTGCAGTCTGGAGGTACTTCACAACCGGATGAGATACAATACTGGGACTTGAGTCCTCTCTTGCACAATGCGGTCTTAACCTCCTGACAGAGGTCCTGTGTGACCTTTGTGATCTTCTCCTCTGTTCCTCTGATGAAGAGCTGGGGGTCGATCTGTCCGGCAATCAGGCACTTGTCTGCATATCCCTTCTCGATAACTTCGGATGCCTTGGGTGATCCGGGGATGAGGGGGTAGTATGCCATGGAGTAGATTGCAGGTTTGTAGTGGAGAACCTGTGTGTCGAGGTGGGGCAAGTCTGCACAGTTGTGGATACATACTGCCATTCCCTCTTCTCCGACAATTGCGTTGAGCTTGTCTGCGTAGTCTCTCTCGAATTCCTTGTATTCTGCATCTCCGAGACAGGAGTAGTTTGCCCACAGGTAGTCCCAGCAGAGTCCGTTTACACCGGTCTGTCCGAATGCCTTAATCATCTCTGTGTCATATGCTGTGGTTGTCTCGAGTGCCTTGTGGATCGCAGAGGGTGATGTGAACATGTCCATGAACATCCTCTCTGCTCCTGCGGTCTGTGAGAGTGCAAGCAAAGGTCCCTCAAGGAATCCTGCTGTGATGACTTCTCCCTTGAGCTGGTCTGCGAAGTACTTGGTTCCCTCGATGAGAACTCCTGACCTTCCCTTCTTGACGTCGGGTGCTTCGAGTTTCTCATAGTCCTCAATGCTGTGGATGATGTGCTGGTCAACGAAAGGTGTGTTTTCCTCATCCATCCTGACGTGTGCACCGAGGTCTCCAGCCATAACTGAAAGATCCATGAGTCCGA
>SUSX01000029.1 GCA_015063195.1 Thermoplasmata archaeon
CAGGATCTTTCGTCGGATCTGATAAAGAAGTACGGGCCCGAGGTAATGCTTACCCCAATGGGTAACTTCCAGAGTGAAGACGGATTGACATCTATCACATTGTTCTCAGTCATGTTCCCTGAAGGATACTCCAACCTCGATCAGATCGATCCCCTCAGAGGAATCATATCCGACATGGATTCCGGACTCACAACCTATGTAACCGGAAACTCCGCCATGAACCACGATACTGAAGTAGGAGCATTGGAGGACGTCAAGAAGATTGATCCTTTCACCATCCTTCTCGTTCTCATCCTTATCGGACTGTTCTTCAGGTCATTGGTGGCAGCAGCTGTTCCTCCCGCAACCATCGGATTCGCATATGCGATGGTTCTTGCAGTTACATTTGCAATCGCACAGTTCATGGGAGTGTACTACATCACAAGCACCATCGTTCTGATTGCAATGATGGGTGCAGGTTGTGACTACTGTATCTTCATCCTCGCAAGATACCGTGAGGAGAGGAAAGCAGGAAAAGATCACACTGCAGCACTCAAAGAGTCGGTCACATGGGCTGGAGAATCTATCACAACATCGGGAATCTCAGTCATCATCGGATTCGGTGCAATGGCAATCTGTTCATTCGCAATGATCCGTTCCATGGGATTGGTATTGGCAGCAGGAATTCTGTTCGCACTCCTTGTCGCACTCACATTGATCCCTTCAATCCTTGCCTTGGTCGGGGACAAAATCTTCTACCCCACCAAGCTCGACGCTCTCAAGGAAGATTCCAAGGTCATGCAGGGATGGTATGGAAAGGTATCAGCATTCGGAGACAGATACTTCAGGAACTCCGCAAAACATGCGATCAAATATTCAGTACCAATAGTGGTCGCAGCAATTCTGATCACAATCCCCTTAGGATATGTTGCAATGACCAATGAAGGTTCATACGACATGATCGGAGCAATGCCTGAATCCGAAGCAAAGGAAGGAATCGACACCATCGTCGAATACGCAGACGGCGGAATCATCATGCCCACATACGTCCTTATGGAGAGAGAAGTTGCTGCCGGAAGCGCACCGCTGTTCATCAAAGACAGTATCGATCTCTCGGAACAGGGACTCGGTCAATTGGGAGTATGGTACTGGACCCCTGAAGGAAAAGAATACACCAATTGGTTCATGATCACCAGCACCAAGATGCAGAATGAGATAGACGGAATCTCCATGGTCAGCGGACCCGTAGATATGGAGGCTGCAGCACTCGCATACAAACAGGCGATGTCTGCAGTCGATCCTGATATGACAGAGTTCGATGCTCTCGTCGGTGTGCTCACAACACAGTTCGGCGAATACGCAGATATGTTCGGCGGACTCATCCAGGGAATGGCAGCCCTTCCGATGGAAGCTACCTACGGAATAGTCAACTTCATCATCAACGACCAGCTTCTCAGCTCAGTCTCCAACGAATACGACGGACTTCAGTACATGAAGATGATGATTGTCGTCGAAGACGAACCCATGTCAGACGAGTCTATGACTATCATCGGAGAAGCAAAAGAATTTATCAAAAACACTCTGAAGTCCGATAATGAAAACGCTGAAGGAGAGCCCCTCTTCTCCAACGGAGTGGTTACAGGAACAGTCGCAGCGACATACGACATGTCGAAGACCGTTACAGATGAATTCAAGATTGTAGAAGCAGTGGTTATCATCCTGATCTTCCTCCTGCTGTTCTTCGTTATGAAGTCATACTTCACACCCATCCGTGCATTGGCAACAATTATAATGAGTGTCATCTGGACTCTCGGACTCACATTCATCGTGTTCGACATGTGGCTCGGATTACCAGTCATCTTCATGATCCCCATCATTCTCTTCGTCATCTGTCTCGGACTCGGAATGGATTACGATATCCTCCTTACCACACGTATCAAGGAGAACGTACACAAGGGAATGACCAATGATGAGGCAATCGAAGAAGCTATCCACAAGTCAGGTTCAGTCATCACAATCTGCGGACTGATTATGGCCGGAGCCTTCGGTACAATGATGCTCTCATCATCACCCATGCTCATGGAGATCGGATTCAGCCTTTGTTTCGCAATTGCCGTTGATGCATTGGTCGTACGTACATACATCGTACCTGCAGTCATGCACCTCATGGGCAAGTGGAACTGGGTCGGACCTTCATGGCTGAAGGGTAAAAAGACTTCAGAATAAACTGATTAAACTCATTTCAATCCGGATCGGATTTAGGTCCTTTCCGGATAACATATTCTTTTTATTGAGTATTCAAAAATGGTTGATGATGATCTAAAAATAATCTTCAGGATAATCAATCGGAAAAATGATATTCAAGGACAACAACAAACAAAACTCAAATATGACTTCAAAAGGGTGGATTTTACCTGGGGGACGAACCCCCAAGGACCTTGCGGTCTAATCCAAGGTCCGTGAGGACCGTGGTACTCAATTAAACGCGCACCATCTTTTGATGGATTTTAGACCTGTCTCGGGTTACCCCGCGACCGATCCATGATTTGATGCTATCGCATCTTGGATCTATGCTTCGGATGAACCTCAGCATGGCCCGTCGCTCCTTAAGTGCGACCGTCGACGACACAAGTGAGGCTACTTGGGATTTCTCCCGCGTATCGGTGGACCCTGAACCCGTTTTATCGGGTACAGGTCCGCCTGTCCATACGTGAAACGCATGGATGCCTGTGCTTGCGCACACACTTATGCCTTCAGCACACTGATGTGCCTCTCCATGACATTTTACTGTCATGTAGTCGTGAGCGTATGGATGGTTTATGGGTTACCATAGGATTTCTCCTTAGATAACGAGGTGTCCATGTTTTGGACCGGAGTCTTGGTCATGTAACCTCTGTGTCTTCGCCTGATTTCTCTTGCTAGACTTACCTGCACTTGCGTGCTGCCTTCCATCTTCGGTTACGGCAGATTGTTTTGTTATTTTTGGTGATCACATTATTTTCTGCCGTACGTCTTACCTGACGCAACTGATGCTTTGTTCCCCATCAACATGGGAGGGTACGATATGAATTGCTTCCTATCGTTTACGGATTATGTGTTCGGGATCTCCGAGTCGCATTCCGTACCATGATGTCAACGGATTGACATGATGCCTATGCTTTCGCATCTTTGTCCTATGCTTCCATTTGAACGGATTGATTGTTAATCCGTGTTCGTTACATCCTTTCAGATGTATGTCCGGTTTTTGAATCCCCCTCGGATCTCTCCTCGAGTGATGAGATTCCATGTTTTGGACATATGTCTTGGTCATGTTGCCTCTACGTTTCAGCCTGATTTCTCTTGCTTAACGTATCTGCACTTGCGTGCTGCCGTACACTTGGTACGAATCTATGCTCGGGTTATGCGGATTACCTTTCGGATCTCTCCTGAGGTAACTGGGCGTCCATGTTTTGGACATATGTCTTGGTCATGTTGCCTATCCGTCTGACCTGATTGCTCTTGCCAGATTTTACCTGTACTTGCGTACTTCCTTGCATTTTTAATGGAACTTGTGTGTGGTTTTTGCGGATTTCTGTCAGGATTTCTCCCTTAGAACAGGAAGTTCACGTTTTGGACCGAGGTCTTGGTCATGTTCTTCCGTACGTACAACCAGCTTATGCTTGCTGTACGATGCCTGTACTTGCGTACTGCCATTCACTTGTGACGGAACCATGTATGATTTTTGCGGATTTCCTTTGGATTCCTCCTTGGGACTCTGACATTCACGTTTTGGACCGGAGTCTTGGTCATGTTTGTCTGTAAATACGACCTGCATGAGCTTGTCGTACCGTACCTGCACTTGCGTGCTTTCAATACATGTGTCATGTATTCAGGGCGGAAACCAAGCCATGTTCATGATTGCTCATGATGACTTCATATGTTTTCGATTACTCGTCAGCATTGATTATCAGAATCTTCAATTTCTTGTTGATTTTGATAATTGAATCCTGCCCTTCATACGTTCTTCTGCATCTACACTACGTTGGTATGCTCGTGTGTAATAGCCGGCATGGGATTGTTATCAATTGCCCAATTTTTCAACTGAACTATTGATCAGTATTTTCATACCGAATCTCATGTCTTCGATACATATCCATGACCACGAATTGACGGGGGCATGTTGTTGTACCTCTGTACATATACGCGTTTTTTGGCGCGTATTGTACGGCTGCGCGTATCCTTTCGGACAGCCGTGTGATCTGCAGTTTCCTGCTTTTCACATCCGATGTTTGAAATTATCTCACATCGGGCGAATCTGAATTGCTTCATTTTCGCTTGCTCGGCGTCAATCAGCTGTTGTGATTGTGTTTTGAGCAACCATGCAATACACAACTAATATTTATTTTTTTCTATTATTCAAGAAAATATGACTTTTTTAGAAAAAGAACATATCCTGAATTTTTGTGAATATCGTAAAATTATGCATAAATGTACATTCATTTTAGAAATCTTTAAATATAATATATTAGGCGAACAGATTTCTTTTATTATTAATAAAACAGAACGCCCCGTGTGTACGGATAAAATATACCAAAAAATATGATCAGAAATCCTTGTGATTGCAGAAGCGATTCTTAACACATCATTAATACGACCGATGTTGATTGTTTTTGTATTGGTTCTTCGATACAGAATCTATGATCAAACCCCCGTTCCTGAAGACCGGAGACACAATCGGAATCACCGCACCCTCCAAAGGCGTTGACGACCCGTTGGACATTGTTAGATTCAGAAATGCAGAATCCGTACTGAAGGAACGAGGATACGTCATAACATTCACACCGAACGTATTCACAAACTTCGAAGACAGAAGCTCTCCTGCAAAACAGCGTGCCGATGAATTGGAATCCCTCATCGAAGACAGAAACGTCAGATACATCGTATCGGCCAAAGGCGGGGATTTCCTCAATGAAATATTCGAATTCACGGATTTATCAAAAATCAGGGACGATCCTAAATGGATCCAGGGATATTCTGACAATACAGACATTCTGATGACAGTAACAACAGCATACGACATCATGTCCGTATACTGCGGAAACTTCGGCGATTACGGAATGGAACCGTGGCACAGAAGCGTTTCCGAAAATATCGAATTCATCGAAGGCAGAAGAAAAGAACAGGAATCCTTTGACCTCTATGAAACAGGATTCGGTGAAAGGATTACGGGACTGGAACCTATCTGCGGAACTGCAGATGTAATATGGGATTCCGATGACTGTGAATTCGAAGGTATCCTTCTTGGAGGATGCTTCGACAAACTCCTGTTGATCCCGGGAACCGACAGAGACCATGTTTCGGAATTCATAGAAAGACACGGGAAACCGATAGTGTGGTACATGGAAGTGTATGCATCCAACCCCGATGAGATCAGAAGATCGATTAAAACAATGGAGGAATCCGGATGGTTCTGTAATGTGAGCGGTTTCATCTTCGGAAGACCTCTGTTCTACGAAGGGGAACAGGATTATACAGAACTGATGAAGGATATCCTTTCCGGATATAATGTTCCGAAAGTGTTCGATGCGGACATAGGACATAAAGCACCAAGGATGACAATGATAAACGGTGCATATGCAAAGATCACAATTAAATCCAACAAAGGAACCGTAGAATACATCGACCTGTAAATATACAGGTTCCGAATAAGGGAAAGAGGCGAGACAATGAAGGAAGAGGAAGTACGTCTTAACAAATTCATCGCAGACTGCGGAGTATGCTCCAGACGTCAGGCAGATACTCTCATCGAACAGGGAAGAGTATCAGTAGACGGAGAGAAGGCGGTGATGGGGATCAAAGTTCTTCCTTCACAGCTGGTCAAGGTTGACGGTAAACCCATCAACGATGACGGAAAGACGATAATCATCCTTTTCAACAAACCTGTCGGATTGGTATGCACAACTGCAGATGATGAAAAGGACAATGTTGTAAAGTACATCAACTACCCGAGACGCATCTATCCCGTAGGAAGACTGGATAAAGATTCGCAGGGATTGCTTTTGCTGACAAACAGAGGCGATTTGGTGAACGGGATCATGCGTTCACGTTACGACCATGAGAAGGAATATATCGTAACCGTCGACCGTCCTGTGACAGAGGATTTCATGAAGAGGATGTCAAAAGGTGTTCCTATTTTGGACACAGTAACAAAACCCTGTTTCATCGAAAGACTCGGGAAATATAAGTTCAGGATAATCATTACACAGGGCCTGAACCGTCAGATCAGGAGGATGTGCGAACACTTCGGATATGAGGTGAAGACGCTGAAGAGGATACGTATCCTCGATATACAGTTGGGAGACCTGAAGGAAGGCGAATGGAGGAATGCCACCAACGCCGAGAAGAAGTACCTTATGAAATATGCGGGGATGAAATGATGGATACTTTCGAGAAAGGAAAGGAACTTTTACAGGGTGACGAGAAACAGAGAATCGAAGGTCTGAAACTCATTATGGAATCCGCAGGTTCCGGAAATCTTGATGCCTGTTTCCTGTTGGGCGGAATATACGTCAACGGAGAAGGAATTGAAAGGAATCCTGAAGAAGGAGCCAAATGGTACAGATCCGCCGCAGATAAGGGAGATGCGGATTCACAATACTGTCTCGGAATGCTTTACGAATACGGTGACGGAGTGGAACAGAACACTGCCGAAGCAGCGGAATGGTACAGAAAGGCAGCCGAACAGAATCATCCCGATGCCATGTTCGTCCTCGGACTGTTCTATGAAGAAGGTATCGTTTTTGAAAAAGATATCAAAAAAGCTGAGGAACTTTACAGAAAATCTGCATTGAGAGGAAATCCCGATGCGGAATTCAGCATGGGCGTACTGAAACAGTACGGTGACAATCCGAACATCTGTGAAGCCATGGAGTGGTACTGCCGTGCAGCCGAAAAGGGAGATGCAAGGGCACAGTGTGCAATCGGATACCTTTACGATGAGGGTATCGGAATGGATAGAGATCCGCTAAAAGCAGCCAAATGGTACAATGTTGCCGCAAAAGGCGGGGATGCAAGGGCACAGTGCAATCTCGGATACATGTACGATAACGGAATCGGACTTGCGGTTAATCATCAGGAAGCTTTCCGTTTATACATGGAAGCTGCAAACAACGGAAGCGATATCGGACAGTACAATGTGGCGGAAGCATATCGTACCGGCTCCGGAATAGAGAAGGATGATAAAGAAGCAGCCAAATGGTACAGACTATCTGCAGACAACGATAATGTGCTGGCTATCTGCAATATAGCATATTGCTACCAGAACGGAATCGGAGTTAACAAAGATCCTGCCGAAGCCGTGAAATGGTACATCCGCGGAATGGAACTCGGATCTCCCGACTGTGCACACAATCTTGCTGTAATGTATGAGGCGGGTGACGGCGTCGCTGTGGATCAGGAAAAATCAAAGGAATACTATTCCAAAGTGAAGGAATTGGAGAACGGAGGAGAATGAGATGACCGTCGGATTGAAAATCGGAAACAAAGGTGACGCAGAATACGAAGGATCCAGATTGTTCGGTGATCCCGCAGTACCGGAATCATGGGCTATGGAAGAACCATGGTCCGAGGACTGTTATTTCCTCGGTCAGATCAATCTTGAAGAAATCAAATCCATGGGCCACGGACTTCCGAAGAAAGGATACATCTACTTCTTCACAGACACTTCTACAGATCTTCCTGAGATTCGTGTCCTCTATACGGATGAGGAAGTAGACACGATTTACGAGGACTGCAACATGGGATTCGACGAGATAGAGTATGACATCTTTTCGGATTACGTCATAGACTTCGATCCCTCAAAAACAGACGGTTCCGTACTGTGCCAGGATAACGGAGATGAAGCACTTCTTATCAGAATCTGCCCCAAGGAGTTCAATCCCGAACTGTTTGACGGATTGGACATTTCCGTTTATATCAAAAACACAGAACTGGCATCTTTGGACTTCTCAAAAGTGACCACAAGATACGTCTAAAACTTTTTCCAAAACAATCCTTTTTATATCCCCTCATTAATCACGCGCGTAATACAATTCAACATTTTCAGGTGAAAGAAAATGGCAGAGAACTTCAAGAAGGGCGACATCGTCCGTATGGATTACGACGCATACATCATCGCAGACGTCGACAAGCTTTACGATACAACAAACGCAGACAACGCAAAGGAAGCAGGATTCTTCAACGAGAAGTACAAGTACGCACCCCTTGCATACGTCATCGGATCAGGAAAACTCTTCAAGGTCCTCGATGAAGCAATCGCTTCAGCAAAGGTCGGAGAGGAAGTCACAGTTGAGGTCGCATGTGAAGATGCAGCAGGACCCAAGAACCCTAAGCTCATCGAGACATTCCCCCTCAAAGAGTTCTACAAGCAGGAGATCAGGCCCTTCCCCGGACTCGAGGTAAGGCTCGGAGACAGGACCGGAACAATCCTCTCCGTCGGAGCAGGACGTGTAAAGGTCGACTTCAACAACCCCCTCTCAGGAAAGGACCTCAAGTACGTCTTCAAGATCTCAGAGGAGATTAAGGACGACGTCGCAAAGGCAGAGTGCATCACAGAGATGGACTTCGGAACAGCAGACGGATTCAAATTCGAAGTCGCAGACAAGAAAGTCTCCATCTACACACCCGACATCGTCAAGTTCAACCAGAACTGGCTTATGGCAAAGTTCAGGATTGTCAATGACATGAGGGAATCCCTTGACGTCGATACCATCGAGTTCATCGAGGTCTGGGAGAAAGCACCTGCAAAGGAATAAATCCGTTAATTTCAAAGGGGACGAAAGTCCCCTGAAACCATAATTATTCTGAAATCTGTATAAATTTCAGGGAAAAAATAAGGTCATTGACCCAAACCCTTTTATGTTACTCCATTTTACGGGGTATTACGGACGGGTGGCCTAGTCTGGATATGGCAGCAGCCTCCTAAGCTGCAGGCCGGGGGTTCGAATCCCTCCCCGTTCGCTCATCTTCTACAAAAAATTCTGAGATAGTGTAAGCTACGCATCAAAGCTTACACATCCTGCAGTTCTGTTTCTTACACGGTTCGTTATCGATCTTCCATTTCAAGGCCCACATCTTCATTGCTCTGATAACATCGATCAACTCGTTACTGCATTCCGTGAGACGGTATTCACTCTTCACTGGAAATGAAGAAGCATCCACCCTGTGCTCCACAAGACCCTCCTCTTCCAATTCCTTGAGACGTTCCGTAAGTACTTTTGGAGTGATCTCCTTCATTGATGCCTTAAGTTCGGAGAATCTCTTCCATTCCTCCCCTTTACTTAATTCCAATAAGATAAGAACAGACCATTTCTTCGAAAGATAATCCATCGTCTTGTACACGGTGCATGCGGGATCCATGGTTACCAAGTAGAAACTCTCGTTATTTATACCTTAGTATCAATTAGATACTTAGTATCAAATACATACGAGGTGCAAAGATGTTATGCAGACAATGTGAAGAATCCCTTGCGGGAACGGGATGTGTCAGGAACGGAGTTTGCGGAAAGTCCTCCGAACTGTCAGACTTACAGGATGTCCTTATCGGCAGACTGATTGATTTATCAGTTGAATCCTATGATGATAAGGATGAGGAATTCATCTCCAAAGCCGATTCCCTTATCGCAGACAGTCTCTTCCTTACCCTGACGAACACAAACTTCGATTCGGCAAGGATATCATCGGCCATAAAGGATGCAGAGTCTTTACTTTCCGGTGGCAACAGATATGAATTCTCCATTGAGAAATTGGATACCGACGAAGACCTACGTTCACTCAAAGAACTGTTACTGTACGGAATCAAAGGATTGGCTGCATACTACCACCACGCCACAGTATTAGGCGGAAAGGACGATACCGTATCCGCATTCCTCAGAAAGGCACTGTCCTCACTTCCTGCCGACCTTTCAGCAGAAGAACTCATCGCACTCAACATGGAATGCGGAGAAGTCGGCGTAAAATGTCTGGCACTCCTTGACTCCTGCAATACAGGAAAGTACGGATCGCCTGAGATCACATCAGTCAGAACCTCCGTTGGAACAAACCCAGGTGTCCTTGTGACAGGACACGACCTCCTCGACCTCGAACTGATATTGGAACAGACCCAGGGAACAGGAATCGATGTATACACACACGGTGAGATGCTTCCTGCCAATGCGTATCCCTTCTTCAAGAAGTATCCAAACCTTGTAGGTAACTACGGCGGTGCGTGGTACAGACAAAAGGAAGAATTCGCTGCATTCAACGGTGCTATCGTAGCAACGACGAACTGTGTACTGATTCCCGACGAATCCTATGCAGACAGACTGTTCACTACAGGTGTAGCAGGAGTTCCCGGTGTGAAACACATCGATCTCGTCGACGGAACAAAGGACTTCTCACCTGTAATAGAGAAAGCAAAGGAATGCTCAGCCCCCAATGAATTGGAAGATGTCCAGCTGACGATCGGATTCGCACACAACCAGGTACTCGCCCTTGCAGACAAGATCATCGATGCTGTCAAATCAGGCGCAATCACAAGATTTGTCGTCATGGCTGGATGTGACGGAAGGGAGAAACCCAGAAGCTACTACAAAGACTTTGCAGAAGCACTCCCTGAAAGTGCTGTGATCCTTACCGCAGGATGTGCAAAGTACAGGTACAACAAACTTCCGTTGGGCGATATCGGCGGAATCCCCAGAGTGATAGATGCAGGTCAGTGTAACGACTGTTATTCCCTTGTGGTGATCGCGAATGCACTTGCTGAAGCATTCGGTACCGATGTTAACGGATTGCCCCTGTCATTCAACATTTCATGGTATGAGCAGAAAGCGGTGTTGGTACTGTTGGCTTTGCTGAAACTCGGTGTTAAAGACATCATGTTGGGTCCGAGGCTTCCTGTGTTCCTCAGTCCCGGTGTCACAGGAGTGTTGGTTAATACCTTCGGAATCAAACTCAACAATGATGTTGCAGGCGATATGAAAATCCTCCAGATCGAATGAGATCTTAAAACACGGGGTGTTCCCCACCCCTTCTTTTTATTTTGAAAAGTTTCATCTTATAACGTAACTTTTTTGTAGAAATGATAAATTTTTCATCTTATAACGTAAAAATATCTAAATATTGAGATATAATTACGTTATAACATGAAACATTCCCTTCTCATCAGACACCGTTATTTGGACAAACTGATCCAAATGAAGGATGTACCGTTGATTAAGGCAATAGTCGGTATAAGACGCTGCGGAAAATCAACACTGATGGGAATGTATCGTGATTATCTTCTTTCGACAGGAATTTCCGAAGAGAGCATAGTTTCCCTCAATCTCAGTCACGGTAGGAATTCGGAACTTAACCCTTCTGAGATAATGGCTATGGTTTCTTCTGTAAAAGGAAGAGCTTACGTTCTCCTGGACGAGGTTCAGATAATCGAGAATTGGGACCGTATGGTTCTTGAAATGCTGGAAACAAAGGACTGTGACATCTATATCACCGGTTCGAATTCAGTAATGTTCTCATCTAAACTTACTACACTCCTTTCCGGAAGATCCGTAACGATGGAAATGTTTCCTTTCTCTTACAGTGAATTTCTGGAATACACTAGACTGAGTGATTCCTCATCAACCATTACAGAATACATGACATACGGCGGATTCCCACTTGCTTTGATGGTCAGAGATTCCAAAGAATCAGAAACTGCGGTCTTGGAGGGAATATACAATACTGTAGTTTTGAAAGAGATTGTTCAAAGGCACAAGATCAGAAACCAGCAGATGTTGGAAAGGATCTCTCAATTCCTTATGAGGAATATAGGCAGTCCCGTTTCGGTAAAATCGATCAGGGACTATATGACAAGTTCCGGAATCAAAGTGAACTTTGAGACTGTCGATTCATATCTCGGATATTTGGAAGAATCCCTTGCGTTCTACAGAGTGAAAAGATACGATATGAAGGCAAAGGAAGAACTTGTCATCAATGACAAGTTCTATCTTTCCGATTTGGGACTCATAACTGCCATCCTTGGAAGAAGGGATGCAGACATCGGACATCTTATGGAAAATATTGTATATCTAGAACTCAGACGCAGAGGATATAAGATATATACAGGAAAATCGGGAGACCATGAGATTGATTTCGTTGCTATGGGTTCCGAAGACAGACTTTACATTCAGGTATGTTATTCCTTAAGGGATCCGTCAACAGAGGAAAGGGAACTGAGGCCTTTGAAATCGATTAAAGATGATTACAAAAAGATCATAGTCGTAATGGAAGAGTCTGTAAATACAGACAGGGATGGGATCAAAGAGATTCTATTAT
>SUSX01000030.1 GCA_015063195.1 Thermoplasmata archaeon
GTCTGTATTCCGATAGGAAGTGCGATCAACAGTAATACGATCCATGCTACAATGATCTTCTTGGGATGTGCGACAATAACATCCGCAAGTTTAGCATAGATATTACTCATGCGTGCGCTTATAATTTAAGTAATATAAAAACGAGGGGTAACTGCTGTTTTTGTGGTATCATCCGTATGACATTTCACCAATGTGGTTTTTCATGATATCCAGAACATTCGGTGATTTGAAAAATATGTAACGGACGGCAGGAACCGTCCTGTTTGTTTTTACGGTTCATCCGGTAGTTTCCATGACGGAGCCTGTAGGGAGTACGTACACAGTACCGTTAAGGTTAACGATCTCCACCTCTATCCCGAACACTTCCTTTATGGATTCCTTGGTGACGACTTCCGAGGCTGTACCCGTTGCGACTATCCTTCCTTTTGAGAGGAGGGCAATACGGTCGCAGAACCTTGTTAATAAGTTGATGTCGTGGGAAGCGATGAGGATGCTCAGTCCTTTTTTGGACAGTTCCTTCAGGATCTCCATCACCTGCACCTTGTACTTGATGTCCAGATGTGCACTGGGTTCATCGACCAGGATGACCTTCGGTGTCTGTACGACACCTTTGGCAAGCAGTACCCTGGCTCTTTCTCCGCTGCTGAGTTCGTGTAATTTCCTGTCAGCATATTTCGTGATTCCGAGATCCCACATCGCCTGATCTACTATCCTGTTGTCCTCTTCCTTCTCCCACCATACGGATGTGATGAACGGAGTCCTTCCCAATGAAACGAACTCTCTCACTGTCAAAGAGAAGTCCAAAGGTGCATCAGCTGGAACTGTGGTGCATATCCTGGCTATCTCCGCCATGGACAGTCTGAGGACATCCGTATCATCGATCCTTACATCTCCGGAACGTATTTTCAGGATCTTGTTTATACAACGCATCATTGTCGTCTTACCGGATCCGTTCGGACCCATGAGGGCTACGAATTCCCCCGGTTTAACGAACAGGTCTATACATTCCAGATTGTTTTTCTCCGTGTATCCGAAGGAAAGACCTGTGACTTCCAACATGTTGGTATCATCACATGGCATACTTCTTTCCCTCCTTGACCATCAAATATATGAAGAACGGAACACCCACAACGGATGTTATCGCACCTATAGGGAGCTCTCCGGTTATGGTGCTCTTACAGATGATGTCAGCGATCAGGAGTACCAATGCACCGACGACTATGCTGCTTGGGATCAGGACTCTGTGGTCGCCGCCGACAATCATCCTGCAGAGGTGAGGCACAACCAATCCCACGAATCCTATGACTCCGCAGAAGGATACACAGAAAGCGGTCATTATGGCAACAATGATCAGCATGTTCCTCTTGTATGTGCGGGAATCCATTCCCAGGTATCTTGCCTGATCCTCTCCGAGCAGCATCACGTTGAGTTTGCGTGCGTTGAACAGAATGTATGTGAGAATGGCAACTACAGGTATGGCGATGATTATCGATTCCTGCCATTCGATATTGGCGAAGCTTCCGAACATCCATTCGGTTATGTTGTGCATACGGTCGGCACTGAATGACATTATGAGTGTGCTTCCTGCACTCAATCCTGCAGCAATGATCGTTCCTCCGAGAACATAGCTCATTGCTTTTCCACCTGAGATCTCAGCTACGGTCATTGTGAGCATGAAAGATACGATCGCACCGATCATGGCTCCGAGAGGCATGAGATAGAGTGAATATGACGATGCTACTATAACACCGCTTAAAGTAACGAGTACGGTACCGAAGGATGCTCCGGATGAAATTCCGGTGACGTAGGGATCGACAAGAGGGTTGTGTATCATTGCCTGCATCACTGCACCGGCCACAGCGAGACCTGCACCCACTAAAATAACAGCCAGGGATCGGGGCATTCTGAGATTGTAAATGATCTTTCCGCCCATCTCACTGGGATTGCCGAGGGTGATTATCGCTTCCCACAGCTGACCCAATGCTTCTGTGAAGGTCAGCGAATATGCACCCATCGTCAGGGAGAATATGTACAGTATGAAGACTGCGATCGATCCTAAAATGACGATCAATGCGGTTCTCCGCTTGATTGTTTTGGATACGCTGTTGCTGTCATATCCGACGGTGTTCTCTGATATCTCATGTCTCATCATTTCACATCGGTAATAAAAAGAAAAAAATCCCGAATATCGGGATATATTTAGCTTACCAGTTCCTCAAACCAACCGAGGTATGATTTCCAATCCTCATCGGTTATGATGTTGGGGACTTCGACTCCGAGGTTCTTGTTGAACAGGAGTGTTGCAACCAGTGCCTCTCCTTCAAGATAATGGGCAGTGTTGTAGTTGGTAGCCCTGTAAGGAGCCTCTTCAAGGCAGTAGAAGCTGTTGTTCTTGATGCAGTCGATGGATCCCATTACGGGGTCTGCTTTCCAATCGGATATGACCTGTTCCCAATCAAGGTGTGTGGTCATATCATCGAAGATAATCACATCAGGGTTCTTTTCAGCAATTGTCTCGGGGGTTATGGCCGTGAAGTTGACTTCGGATGTAATGGCATTTGTAGCTCCGAACAACATTGCCGCTTCGATACATACGGATGAGTCATAGACGTAGTATGTTCCGTAGCAATAGCAGATGTGGGCAACCTTCAGTCCGTCTCCGAATCCTTTCACGGAGTCTCTGAGTTTTCCTTCGGATGATTTGATGTCATTGATGATCTTGTTTGCTTTATCCTCGACGGACAGGAGTTTTCCGAGGCTCGAATAGTTATAGAAGATATCCTCCCATTCACTTCCGTCACTGATTACGAAGACTTTGATTCCGAGGGATTTGAACTGTTCCATCTTTGAAGAATCACTCTCTACTGATGATTGACCTAAAAGTACGAGTTCAGGATTCGTTGCAGCAACCGATTCTACACTCCAGTTTGTTGCTTTACCGACATTGGTAATCTTTCCAGAATTGATGTCCTCTTTAATTGTTTCGGGGTAATCAAGGTCCATGTCGATTCCGATGATTTCTTCATCAACGTCATAAACTCCGTTGTTAAGGGTGGCTCCTACTAAGGCATCCCTGTATCCGAGCTGACAGATGTACTCAGTTGCAGTTACTGTGGTTGAGGCAATCCTTTCGGGTTTTCCGTCAAGTTTTACCACATTACCGACAGCATCTTCCACTCCATCGCCGGAATTATCGTTTCCAGTAACGAATATCGCTACTCCTGCGACAACAACCATGGCGATAAGTGCAATCGAAATGATCTTGCTACTGTTCATGGTATCGGATTATACATCCAACTCATACTATATAATTGGATATATAATCCAATATGGTTAAAATGAGTAATATTGTCCGTTTTATCAACGGTTTCGAAAAAGATTATATTGATTGGATAATATATCCAACTATGCTACAGGTAGCAATCTACGGAAAAGGCGGAATCGGAAAATCGACAATATCCGCTAATATATCCTATGAATTGGCAAGACGAGGCAATTCTGTATTACAGATCGGATGTGATCCGAAACATGATTCCACCAGATTGTTGCTTGAAGGAAAGACACAAAGGACTGTTTTGGAGTATCTTCGTTCAGTACCGAAAGAGAACAGAAAACTGGAAGATGTTCTGTACAAAGGGTCTGCAGGAGTGAACTGTATCGAAGCCGGCGGTCCGGAACCCGGAGTCGGATGTGCGGGAAGAGGAATTCTTTCAATGTTCGATTTCCTTGACAGGAACGGTATCGGGGAAGAGAATTACGATTACAAATTATACGATGTATTGGGCGACGTCGTCTGCGGAGGTTTCGCTGTACCTCTGAGAAAGAAGTATGCTGATGCAGTATACATCGTTACATCAGGCGAATTCATGTCGATGTATGCTGCAAACAACATTTTGAAAGGTCTTTTGAATTATAATGACGGACGTCCCCGTGTAGGCGGACTGATCCTTAATTCCAGGGGAATGAAGGGCGAGTACGAATATGTGAAGAATTTCGCAGACGGTGTCGGACTCCCAATCATAGCTGTCATCCCCAGGGATCCGCTGTTCTCACAGGCTGAATCACAGGGAAAGACGCTGTCCGAACTGTACAGGGATTCAGATGCATTCAGAGAACTGTCAAAAGTCGTAGACGATATAGAACTGACCAAACAGGATGTCACCAGGTTGTTCTTCCCTAAACCATTGGATGAGAATTCAATGGACCTTGTTGCCAAAGGAATTCCACTGAAAGAAAGTACTGCCATGAATTACCAGCGAATCCGCAACAAAGTGGATGCCTGCAGGTCACTGCATTCATGTGCCGGTGCAGGTGCTGTGTACTATCTGACATGGATAAGGGGGATACATATAATCATTCACGGACCTACGAGCTGTGCATACATGATGTGTTACCTCGGAGATTCAAGAACGGTGGAACGTGACATCTACGGCGGTATGGAATCGGAATGGGATTACGTCTCATGTACGAATCTTGACGATTCCTCATCCGTATTCGGAGGTACAGAGAAGCTTGAATCCCTGATAAGGGAAAGGGCATCGAAGGGCGACGAGGTCATTTTCGTAATATCGATGTGCGTCCCCGGAATCATCGGAGACAATATTACCGATCTATGTTCAAGACTGTCTAAGGAACTGAACGTCAGAGTAGTAGCACTGCCGGTCGACGGAATCGGTGTCGGCGGTGCGACCACAGGAAGGGACATGGCTGTTGAAGAGATCATCAAGTTGATAGAGCCGTGTGATGCGAAAGATTCCGGACTAATCAACATTTTAGGAGATTACAGGTCGAGATGGGAGTATCTGAAATTCCTTGATGAGTCGGTGGAGGAGTTGCTGTCAATGGCTGGACTGAAGGTCAACACCGTGTATCCCGGCAAATGTACTCTGAACGACATAAGGAACATGGGTAAAGCCAAGATTGCCGTCCGTGCCCAGGATGATATAACATTCGCAGAGTCTGAAAGGAAGATGTGTGAAGCATCCGGAGTCATGATGATGTCCGAACCTCTGCCGAGGAGCATGAGTTCCATTGAAAGATGGTTGGATGAGGTTTCAGAGATCAACAGTAAGGATCTCTCGGATGTGAAGGCAGAGATCCGCAGAAGATATGAATCGGAAATGTTAAAGATACGCAAGAAGACGGAAGGGAAGAGGGTACTTATCATAACAAATCCGTCGGTGAAGAGGCCGTGGATGTATGAGTTACTGGAAGATCTGGGTATTGAGGTGCTGAAACACAGGAAGTCCACTATCAACAGATGGATACTCGGAACGGCGGAATCGGAGAACTCCAAACCGTATACGTCAGATGATACATTGGAGGATATCGACGGATTGAATCCCGATCTGGTACTTACGGACAGTCAGTCCGATCTATACATACAGTTCAGAGTAGGAGTCATTTCACAGCCTTCTGCAGGACTGAACGGAATAATTGATTATGCCAAGAGACTGAGTATGTTGTTTGAAACACCTGTACTGGAAATATGGAGGCAACCTCTATGAGAAATCTGATGATGGACGGTTTTCTTTCTGCCATAATGGCAGCCGAGAGTTTTGAGGGATCGAGAGCAATACTCCATGGACCAGGCGGTTGTTCGGATTATTCGACGCGTATATCGTCAATGATCGTCCCCAGGGATCATAAAGTAATCAAAGGTCCGTATTTCTTCAACAATCCGCGTGTACCGTGTACTTTCGTGGACGAGGAGGATTACGTTAACGGTGCCGATTATAAGGTTACGGAGCTTCTGAACAGGATCGACGATGCCGAACTGTGCGTGATAGTCCAATCTCCCGGAATGTCGCTCATCGGAGACGATCTGAACGGTGCAGCATACAGATCATCATTCAGGGGAAAGACCGTTGTCATAGGGAACAGTCATATGTCTGAGCCAGCACATATGGGATATGACATAACGGTATCGGAGATTGTCAAAGGCTGCTGCAGTGAAACAGAAAGGAAAAAGGGAAAGGTCAACCTCATCGGAATACCTGTGATAATGCACGGTTGGGAGACAACGGCGGAGGAATTGGAATCATATCTCAATGCAATGAGTCTTGAACTGTGTGCCGTTGTAGGCGGCGGCTGTTCAGTGGATCAGTTGAAGGATTCATCCTCGGCAGAATTCAACATCACAGTTCTTCCGGAGTTCAGCAGGGCCACAGCGGATGCATATTCGTCAATAGGGATTCCAACCCTGTTCACAGACATACCCGTTGGTTTTGAGAACACAAGGAAGTGGATCAATTCTGTCGCTGAACGTGCAGGAGCAGATCCAAGTCCTGCATTGGATCTTCTGAGAAAATCTGAGCTGAGAGCGAAGAGACTGTTGGAAGGCTCATCTTTCAAAGGATTCAGTGCCAGGTGTGCCACATATTCTGTCAATGTAGATAGTGAACTGGTCATTCCTCTGATGGAGTGGCTGTACAGGTATCTTTTTATGTTCCCCGAATCCGTAGTCATCCGTGACTGGTGGTCCGACGGATACAGAGCGAAGCTGACGGAATTTCTGGAAAGTATCAACAGACACGAGGTCATAACCAATGACATCGATACAACGAGAGTGGATGTGATGTTCTCAGACGGTATTTCTGCGGAATTCATGCAGAAGAAAGGAGTATGTTCCGCAGGAATCGACATGTGGATGCCTTCAATGCATTCACTTCAGTTCGTCGAGAAACCAATCCTAGGGGCGAAAGGTGCATTGAGGCTGCTTGACGACATCTTCTATCTCATTCAGAGGGGAATGTATCACTGATCTCATCATACAGACGGGCGCCCGCGCCCGCGTTCCTAACTGATAGGGTTTAATTATCAGACTGACATCACCCCTCGGTAATTTCAATGGTTGACGAACAGGCTATCATCGAGGCTAAGGATAAGTTCGAAAAACTTCTCAGAAAGCAGTTGGAAAGGGTTGAAGTCCTCAAGAACGAGGGAGAACCCGTTGATTATGATAAACTTGACAAACTCATCATCGGTGTATGTGGAGGAGACGGTATCGGACCTTACATCTGTGCATCCGCACAGAGGGTCATGGAATTCCTCCTCAAGGACAGGATCGAGGCAGGAAAGGCGGAGATCCGTGTCATCGACGGTCTCACAATCGAGAGGCGTGTCGAGGTCATGAAGGCAATCCCCGACGACACACTCGCAGAGCTCAAGGAGTGTCACCTTATCCTCAAAGGACCGACAACAACACCCAAGAAGGGAGATCCCTGGCCCAACATCGAGAGTGCGAACGTCGCAATGAGGAAGGAACTCGACCTCTTCGCAAACGTCAGACCCGTTAGCGTTCCCGAACTCGGAATCGACTGGACATTCTACAGGGAGAACACCGAGGGAAGCTACGCACTCGGAAGCGACGGAATGAACGTCACTGACGATCTCGCAATGGACTTCTGTGTCGCGACATCACAGGGAACAGAGAGGATCATCCGTGCAGGATTCGAATTCGCAAAGAAGACCGGAAAGAACTACGTTTCAATCATCACAAAAGGAAACATCATAAAGACAACCGACGGAAAGTTCCTTTCAATGGCAGAGGACATCGCAAAGGATTATCCCGAAGTCAAGTGGGATGACTGGTTCATCGACATCACAACAGCAAAACTCATCGACCCCGCAAGAAGGTCTGCATTCAAGGTATTCGTTCTCCCCAACCTTTACGGAGACATCATCACAGATGAGGCAGCACAGATCCAGGGAGGAGTCGGAACAGCAGGATCCGCAAACATCGGTACAAAATACGCAATGTTCGAGGCAATCCACGGTTCAGCACCCAGGATGGTCGACGAGGGAAGGGCACAGTACGCAGATCCCTGCAGTATGATCAAGGCAGTCGCCATGATGATGGACCACATGGGCGAGACCGAGAAGGCAAAGAAACTCAACATGGCATTGGATGTCTGCTGTCAGTTCGAGAAGAAGCTCGTCATGACAGGAAGGGACACCGGAGCAACCGGAAACGAGTTCGCAGATTACATCATGGAGACAATGCAGAGGGACGACCTCGAAGCGGTCTGGCAGGGTTACATCGACGAACTCATTGCTGCAAACCAGTAAGTGATCCGATGCTGCTGAGGGCCGAATCACTGACCAAAGCCTTCGGACCTGTAAAGGTCCTTCTCAAGGCGGACCTTCAGATAAACGAAGGGGACAGTATCGGTCTGATCGGAATAAACGGTGCTGGAAAGAGCACCTTCCTTAAGATCCTGCTGGGGGAGGAGAGATGCGATACCGGTGAACTCATCGTGAACACCAGGCGTATCGGATACCTCCCTCAGTTTGCGGAATCTTCTGAAAAATATACAGTAAGGGATGTTCTCGGACGTCCGTACGGGCACATAGAGAACATTAAGCGCAGGATGCGCGAATTGGACGATCTGATGGCTTCCGGAAAGGAAGACATAGATTGGAACGCAGTCACTACGGAATATGCAAAACTTGAGAGTGAACTCTCCAAATCCAATCTTGATGATGAGAAGATTCAGATTGAGGCATTGGAGACTGTCGGTCTTTCCGCCGATATGATGGACCGCAGTATGGATACTCTGTCCGGAGGAGAGAGAACCAAGGTCATGCTTTCCAGGGTAGTGGTTCAGGCCGAAGGTTGTGACCTTCTTTTCCTTGACGAGCCCACGAGCCATCTGGATATCGATACAGTGGAATGGCTGGAAGATTTTCTTCTGGATTCACATACAGCATGTGTTGTAATCAGTCACGACAGATACTTCCTTGACAAGATGGCCGTAAAGACCGTGGAGATTGCGAACGGTAAGACCAGGGAATACAAGGGTAACTATTCAGCATTCATCATGAAGAAGATGCTGGACCTCGACCGTATGGAGAAGGAGTATAGGAAGTACGTTACCCAGAAGAAAAAGCAGGAAGAGATTGCTGCTCAGCTCCATAAGGATCAGTGGTATCTTACCACACACAAGACACGTCAGAAACTCATCGATAAGATGGAGGAGAAGGAAGCTCCCGAAAAGAGTAAGGAGATTACCGTAAGAATTCAGGCAGCTCCCAAATCGGGAAAGAACGTCATCACCGCAAAGAAACTGAAAATCAGTCAGGGCGGCAGAGTCATTCTTTCGGATGTAAATTTGGATATTCACAAGGGGGAAAAGATCGGAATCTACGGTGCAAACGGTGAAGGTAAGAGTACACTGATTAAAGCACTGATCGGTGAACTTCCTTTTGATGAAGGTGAACTTTGGATCGCACCCGGTGCAAAGATCGGTTATTTCTCTCAGAATCATGAGAATCTCGATTTGGATCTGACAGCTGAGGAACAGATTCTTCAGGTTATCGGTAAGGACAGAAGGGCGGATGCCAGGAAGCTCTTGGCAAGAATGCTTCTGTTCAATGAGGAAGTCGATAAACCCATGAGATACCTTTCCGGAGGGGAGAGGGTCAGGGTAGCGATTACGTTGCTTCTGCTTCAGGAGACCAACCTTCTGGTTCTGGACGAACCTACCAACTATCTCGATATCCCTGCAAGACATGCAGTCGAGGAAGCACTCAACGAGTATGACGGTACGATCATCACTGTCACACACGACAGGTATTTCCTTGATACGGTCTGTAATAAGGTATGTGAAGTCAAGGACGGACACATCAAGATGCATTCCGGTACTTATTCATCCACCAAAGGCAGGCCCAATACAACAGAAATCGTAATGGATGCCGATGAGTACAGGGTGATGTCTCCGTTCACAAATTGGGTTACCGGAAGGAAATTCACCAAAGGTGAAAGGGTTCTTGTCGCTCCGACGGAGATGAAGAGTTACGAATGGGCTATCTCCCAAGGTAAGCTGAAGAAGACAGGCGGACGTCAGAGGAAGAAGGTCGCTGTAGACAATAATCCTGAGAATCCGTCTAAGTGATGTGTTTTTCCGCATTCGTATTTCAGTTCATTTTCCGTCATTGATTATTCTGTAAAGTATGTTAAAAGTAACATATTTTCTAAAAAACATGTTCGTTTTTTATAAAATGTACAAAATCGTACAAAGAAGTATTATAATGATAAGTGCTGGTACATACCCGATATCATGAGCAAGAAGATGCTGGCCATTTTCATGGCCACAGTCATGGTCTTGTCCTCATGTTGCATTTTTGTATGCGCCCCCTTGTCTGAGGACACATATGGTGCAACTGAGAGCAACGGCAAATTGATTGTCGAAACCAGTCCGGATTTCGCACCGTATGACTACATGTACGGTACGGAGTACGCCGGTATCGACATGGATATTCTCTACAGAGTCGGAGAGATTATCAATTATGAAATAGAGTTCAGGAACAACAGTTTTGATTCCATCATTCTTTCTGTCCAACAGAATAAGTGTGATTTCGGTGCTTCAGGATTCACAATCAATGATGAAAGAAAACAGATGATTGACTTCTCCAAACCTTATGCTACCATTCATCAGGTTGTAGTTGCACAGAAAGGTGCAGATATTACTTCAGAGGATGATGTTAAAGGTAAGAAGATTTCAGTACAGACCGGTACATCCGGAGCTGATTATGCAACCACGCTGACTTCCGATGTCATTTATCAGAAGGGCTATTCAGAAGTCGTTCTCGATGTTCTTTACGGAAAGGCATTCTGTGAGGTTGTCGATGATGCGGTCGCTTATGCACAGGTTGCAGCACATCCCGATGAGCTTGAAGTCTTCAATGTACTCAATGCACCCAGGGAAGATTACGGATTCGTATTCAACAAAGATGATACAGCTCTCCGCAACCTTGTCAACAGTGCATTGGATCAGATGACTGCAGACGGAACCCTGCAGAAGATTCACGATTATTATGCAGACAACAATTTTGCAGGTGACACTCCTCCTTATTACACCAATGACAAGATAATGTTCGGTGTAACCGGAGATAACGGTTCACACGCATACGCAATCGACGGCGGACTTGCAGGTATTTCCGTTGATATGCTGAATGCAATCGCAAAAGATGCAGGATACGGATTCAGAACAATCAACTCTTCCGCAGATTTAATTCCCGGAAAGGTTGCAGGCAATGACAGGTATGTAGGAGCATTCGGTTACAATGTTGATTATGATGTAACCGAAAAAGGAGTCGTAATGTCCGATGCATATTTCGTCGATACACCTTTGATCGTTACGAAATATACAGTCGCAATTTCCTCTGAAGATGATCTTCGCGGAAAGAAAGTAGGAATAGTTGAAGGAAATGAGAAACTTTCCGCATATCTTGGTGATTTGGGAGCGTTAATTACGCCATATAAGAGTGCATCAGCCGCAATGGATGCTATCAATTCCGGAGACCTCGATTATGCAGCAATCGATAAGACAGTTGCATCATCAATTCTCACCAGGGGATTGACAGGTCTTTCATTGGCAGACATTCTTACGGATGCACCCAAATCAGAGATAGGATTCCTCATACCCGAGGGATCCGAGGAGATGTTGGCAGCAATCAATACATCGATTGCCAAACTCAAAGAGGACGGAACTCTCGATGAAATTGCCGAGTATTATGCCGATAACGGTTACAGTGTTGAGGCACACTCATTCTTCTACGACGATTCTGAGTTATCCTGGTGGGATAAATTCGTACAGAGGCTTGAGACCAACTTCATTAACAATGACAGATACGAATATATTATTAC
>SUSX01000031.1 GCA_015063195.1 Thermoplasmata archaeon
ATTATCATTCATGAAAATCGACAGGATATTCATCACACACATGCATGGGGATCATATGCTGGGTCTTCCGGGATTGTTGCAGACTATGGGGATGTCCGGAAGGAAATCTCCGTTGAGTGTTTACGGCCCTAAAGGAATAAAGCAGTCCGTACTCCAGATGATGGATGCTTCCGAAGGTGAGATCGGTTACGAACTTACCATAACCGAGGTCGGCCCGGGAGATATAGTGGAGTTTACTGAGGGTTCCGTCCTGGTGTTCAAAACCGAACACGGAATAGATTCTCTCGGATATCTGTATAGGGAAAAGGATCTGCCGGGTACATTCAACAAACAGAAAGCCATCGATTTGGGTCTCGTTCCGGGTCCGGACTTCTCAAGACTGCAGGCGGGTGAAACCGTTAATGGAGTAAGGCCTGAAGAGATAATCGGTCCTTCGAAAAAAGGTATCTCCGTCGTCTATACAGGCGATACGATTCCGTGTGAAGGTACCAGAACACATGCCAGGAATGCTGATGTTCTCGTACACGAGTCAACATATTGTATCGGGGATGAGGAATTGGCAAAATCCCATTGGCATACTACCAATGTTCAGGCTGCGGAGATTGCCAAGAGTTGTAACGTAAGGGCATTGTTCCTGACCCATTTCAGTAACAGATATGAGAATCTGGATCTTGTCAGGGCTCAGGCTCAGGATGTTTTTGAAAACGTATTCGCTGTCAAGGATTTAGACAGTTTTGACATCTCTCCGAAGTCTATCAGACAAGTTTGAGCACATCCGCACTTGTTACAAGCCCAACGATTTTTCCCTTTCTGTTAATCAGTGCGGCGTTAGATGTTGCCAGGATAGTTGACAGAGCGTCCATGGAAATATTCTCGGATATTGACGGAAAAGGTTCGTCCATGACTTCCGAAATCATCATCCTCGACAGCTGTTCCATCGTTTTACCGGATCTGATGAATTTGAAGAAACTTCTTTCGGATATACTCCCCACGGGGATATCACCGGAAAACACAGGAATCTGAGAAAAACCGGTTATCTTGAGTAATTCGATGGCTCTGCTGACGGGTTCAGTTTCCTGGATGGATACGACATCTTTTGTTGCGATATCCATAATCGGAATTGCATTCTTTTTCTGTTCACCCATCATTTCAAGAGTTTCGAACAATTTTACTACCGTATCATAGCTGGCAGATATCTTTCCACTTTCCACTTTCGTAATTGTACTCTGACTTACTCCTGACGCTGTGGCGAGTTCCGTCTGGGTTATGTCAAGAAGTTTTCTTCTTTTTCTAATCTCGGAAGTGGGCGGAAACTTCATAAGATAGAATATAATTATTCATATATGAATATTTATATCAATGTAGTTTATTAATGACAACCAGTTCCTCAATTTTATTAGCAAAAAGAATGGAGTCAATATCATGGCATCAGGCAAGAACATTTATGTTGAGAACATCAACGACATCCCCACGCCTCGTGGAAAGATCGAGCTCGTAGAAAGGAAAGGTATCGGACACCCCGACAGTGTAGCAGACGCACTCGCAGAGACAGTCAGCAGAGCACTCTGTAAAATGTATATGAAGGAGTTCGGAACAGTCCTTCACCACAACACAGACGAGACACAGATTGCAGCAGGTAAAGCAGCACCCAGGTTCGGAGGGGGAACAATCGTCAACCCCACATACATTCTTCTTGTCGGACGTGCAACAACCGACGTCATTCAGAACGGAAAACTCAACGAACTTCCCTGTACACCCACTGCATTGAAAGCAGCACACGGATACATCAAGGAGACATTCCCCAATGTAGATCCCGATGCAGATATCATTCTCGATGCAAAACTCGGAATGGGTTCAGATGACCTTACCGGAGTGTACAAGACTTCAGGTGTTCTTGCCAATGACACATCTTTCGGAGTAGGTTATGCACCTTACTCAATCACAGACAGACTCGTTCTTGAGACAGAGGAGATGATCAACTCTCCCGCATTCAAGAAGATCCTTCCCGAAACAGGACAGGATGTCAAGGTCATGGGATCAAGAGTAGACAATAAGCTCACAATGACCATCGCATGTGCAATGGTTGACAGGTACATCCCCGACAAGACCCACTATGCAGCAGCAGTCGAGGACCTTTACAACAGGGTCAACGAGAATGCATTAAACATCATCGACAAATCCGGAGAAGACATCGATTTCAAATTGGAAATCAACACTGGAGACAATTACGACAATGATGTCTACTACCTCACAGTCACCGGACTTTCCCAGGAGATGGGAGACGACGGATCCGTCGGTAGAGGAAACAGGTGTAACGGTCTTATCACACCCTACAGGCCTATGTCAATGGAGGCAACATCCGGAAAGAACCCCATTACACACATCGGAAAGCTGTACAATGTCATGTCAAAGCTTATTGCAGATGATATTGCGGCCAAGGTATCGCCTGAGGTCGAAGTCAAGGTCAGGATTCTTTCACAGATTGGAAAACCTGTCTCACAGCCTCTCAACTGCAGCGTTCAGCTCGTAAGTCAGGAGGTCGACGCAGGTAAACTCAATAAGTGGAAATCAGAGGCCGAACAGATTGCCTTTGACTGGCTGGACAACGTCGACAAGGTAACAAACCTTATTATTGATGGAAAGGTTAGAACCTTCTGATCAATATGAAAATCATAGATGCGCCTCAGTACGGACCGATGTTTCGATTCACAGACGCCAGTGTATACTGGGCACTCTATCTTCTTTCTGACGGAAGGAGAATGGGACGTAAGAGACTCTCCGATATGATCGGTATCGGAGAAGGAAGTATGAGGCGCATCTTAAACGAACTTAAGGAAAAAGAGTTTATCATCATCAAACAGACAGGGATTACAATCACCAAGGCAGGGTTGGCTTACTTGGAGAGCATACCCTTGAGAGTGGTTGACCTGGATGTCAGAGAGCTCGTACTCGGAGATTGTACACAGGCACTTTTGATCTTCGGGGTTTCGGACAAGATCAACAACGGTCTTCAGCAGAGAGATGCAGGTATACGTGCAGGTGCAATGGGTTGCACAACACTCGTTATGAGGGACGGTAAACTATACGTTCCTCCGGACTGGTGTATAGATGATAATATGCCGGAAGTCTCTGAAAGGATCAAAAGCAATGTCAAGATGACTGATGATGACATCATAATCATTGGCGGAGCTGACAATCAGGAGGTTGCCATAACGGCAGCGTTTACGGCAGCTTTCGAATTAATCTAGGAAAATGCAGCATCTTTTCAGTATAACGGTATATCATTCTCAGGAAGAGTTAGAATATCTGTTGGAAAAGGGACTGAAGACTATCGATTCATCAGGCATAGAACTTCTTGTCGGGTATGATCCGGTAGATGTGTCACTGAAGGATGTGACCAGGACAGTACATCTCCCGTATGCTGTGGATTGGTTCGGACCTTACAGTGGCAGGAGAAAGGTACCTGAGGGATTGGATCAGATATCTGTAAAGTATCAGCATTACGGCCGTGACAGATCGGAAATTATTGATTCGGTACGCAGGGCAATAGATATATCTGTCCCGTTGGAACCGGAACACGGAGTATTTCACGCTTCCAGTGCAGATATGGACAGCCTTATGACATTGGACAGTTCCGACGGCAATGAAAATATCGTATCAGCTGTCGCAGACATCATGAACGAGATAGTTTCAGTCTATCCCGGAGGGGAGCCGCCGTTCAAACTGGTATTCGAAAATACATGGTGGCCCGGTCTCAGAATGATTGATGACAGAACATACAGGGTTTTGGAGAATGAGCTTGAGTTCTCCAACTGGGGATTGTGTCTGGATACGGGCCATCTGTTGGTATCCCTTAGAGGATCGGATACTGAGGAATCTGCCCTCGAGATGCTCAATGAGTGTGTGGAGTCATATCCGAAAGAAATGATCGAAAGAATAGATGCAATGCATCTTCATGTCAATACTTCCAAAAGTGTACTCCTGAATGTACCGTCTTTGGATGATTCACTGTTGATTGAAAGAAATGAAAGGATCAAAAAGGCATCGGAACTGATATCCTCCGCAGATATGCACCTTCCTTTCACAAACGCTAAGGTGAAGGATTTTGTGAATCGGATCAATCCTCAGATATTAGTTCATGAAATGGGTGCCATCAATCTCATGGATAACATTCGCGATTACAATATTCAGCGTTCGCTGCTGTAACCGGTTATCTCTTCCACCATTCTGATTATATCAAGACATATGGACGGACATTTTTCGGTGTAAATGTTCTGCTGGTATGCTTTGATGTTGTCCTCATTATTTCTGATATCGAGCCCCATGAGCTCAGGACACGTGACTCCCGGATACTTCTGTTTGAACATCATGAAGAACTGTTCTCTTTTGATCATGCACAGTCCTTTCAAAGACATGTCCGGTTCAACATTTCCGAACTTATGTGCAATCACTACCAATGCACCGAGTATGCCTCCGCATGTAGCACCCTGCAGAAGACCCATTCCGAGACCGTTGGTTGATTTGATTAGCGGTTCGAAGTCATCACCTAAGTCTTTCTCGAAAGCTTTGATTATGCTCTGAGAGCAATCGTATCCTGCGTTGTACAGAACATTGAGTTCATCTATGTCCATCGTATGACCAGCATCATATCTGTGTGACATGTCTTTAATCTACCGCCAGACGCCAGTAGGCATCGGAATTGTTCCTTGTCGATTGTTTTAAATACAGTATTATTATTAGGCGCTCTAGAGGAAATAACATGGCACGCTTTAAAGAGGCAGAGAGCAGGCTCTTGGACAAATCCGTCTGTATGAACTGCTACGCTACAAACCCCAAGAATGCGTCAAAATGCCGCAAATGTGGGTACAGCAATCTCAGGCCTAAGGCGAAAGAGAGCAGAAAGCAGTAATCTTTCTGCTCATTGGCCTTTTGGCTTTATTCTGAAACAATTAGCTGGCGCGTCCTCAGGACGCGTTCCAATTTTGATGTTCAGCGTGAGCGATATAGGCACGTCTTTTGACTTACCAGTCTATTTATAGGACTGAAGGTTTACTGAGAATAAGAATAACATCCGAGGGGAGAGAAGGATGAAGGTTCTGATAGTTGATGACAATGTGGCCATCAGGGAAATCATCGCAGAAATTCTTACTGTCGATGGTTGTGAGATCCGTCAGGCAGGCACGATCAGTGATGCCATTCGCGAGATTGAAGAATTCAGGCCTGAAATAACGTTGTTGGATACGATAGTTGAAGGCAGAAGTACCATAGGTTTCATAGATTCATTGGATGAGTCTTTCGGAACCAAATTGATTTTATTGGTTAACGGGAAGGAACAGATTCCCAGGGATACACCCCTCATCATCGGCTCAATCAAAAAGCCGTTCAAGAGTTCAGATATTCTTGACGCTATAAGGGGTCATGGAAAGATCCCTAAGGATAAGATCGATCCGATAAAGAAAGAAAGGCCGAAAATCAGATTTATTTCCAAGACGAAACCTGTAGTGGTTCCTGACGAACCCGAGGGTGTAACGAAGTTCGGAAAATCATATGTTGTCTTTGAAGACAGCCCCAATGAGATCTACAATCTGGTACGTTTCTTTTCATCCAACATGTGTGACATCAAGGTTGTAACCGCCGAAAGGAAGAAGACAATCGCCGACAAAATCAATGCACCGTCTGTAGACTTCATCGAAATATCTCAGAAGCCCAGAGAGGGTTGCATACTGTACAACAAGCTCGGTTCATTGATGCATGCAGTTATGAATTTCATAACCGAATCAACAACAAGTCCTGTCGTTGTATTCGAGGATCTGAGTAAACTTGTTGAGGTCAACGGACTGAATCCTGTAATCACAATGATTTATCAGATTCTGACATCTGCAGGCAAGAGATGTACAATCGCTATATCGATCAAAGAAACATTACTTACAGACAAGGATAAACAACTTCTTTTCAAGTTCATGGAACCGTATACATCAGAGGAATAGGGGATAAGATGGCAAAAATCGAGAAGGTATGGGCAAGACAAGTTTTGGATTCAAGGGGAAACCCAACTGTTGAAGCAGAGGTGACTGTGAACGGTCACAGGATTTCAGCTATCGCTCCGTCAGGTGCATCGACCGGTTCATGGGAGGCACATGAGCTCAGGGACGGAGGTTCCGCATTCGGCGGTAAGGCAGTCATGAATGCAGTCATGAACGTCAGGGAGAAGATCTCAAAAGTCATTGAGGGAATGGATCCCACAGACCAGGCAGGAATCGATGCCGCAATGATCGAGGCTGACGGAACACCCAACAAGAAGAACTTTGGTGCCAACGCAATTATCGCAACATCATTGGCTGTTGCAAAGGCAGGAGCATCATCCAATTGTCTTCCTCTCTATCAGCACATCGGAGATGACGGTGTCACACTTCCGGTGCCGATGCTTAACATCATCAACGGAGGTAAACATGCAGGAGGAAACTTGAAGATTCAGGAATTCATGATTGTTCCTGCCGGTGCAAAGACATTCTCCGATTGTCTCATGATGTCATCAGAGATTTACATGTCTCTTAAATCTATGCTGAAGAAGAAATACGGAGTAGGTGCAATCAACCTCGGAGACGAAGGAGGTTTCGCACCGCCGTTGGATACCGCCGCAGAAGCCATGGAGACTATCGTCAGTGCAATCTCAGACGCAGGGTACAGTCCCGGAAAGGATGTATTCCTCGCATTGGATGCAGCATCAAGCGAATTCTTTAACAACGGAGTTTATGAAGTTGACGGACTCAATCTCTCAGCAGGTGAACTTGTAGATCACTATGTTTCATTCACCAAGGACTTCCCGTTGGTAAGCATCGAAGATCCCTTCTTCGAGGACGATTTCGAGACCACCGCAGAGCTTACCAAGAAGGTAGGTTCATCAGTACAGATTGTCGGTGACGATCTTTTTGTCACCAATGTCAACCGTCTCAGCAAAGGTATTGAGATGAAGGCAGCAAATGCACTCCTTCTCAAGGTCAACCAGATCGGAACAGTCACAGAATCCGGAAACGCTGCAAAGATGAGTTTCGATAACGGATACAATGTCGTTGTATCCCATAGGTCCGGAGAATCGGAGGATGTATCTATCGCAGACCTTGCTGTCGGATGGGGATCCGGTCAGATCAAGACCGGTGCACCTGCACGCGGTGAGCGTACTGCAAAGTACAACCGTCTCCTCAGAATCGAAGAGGATCTCGGATCAAAGGCAGTTTACCCCGGTTTGAAAGTCTTCAGAAAGTGATTTCATGTCTAATCTATTCATTGCATGTGAGCAGGAAGTCCGTGACGGAAAGACAATGGACATATACTTCGAGAGAACGAAGAAGATTCTCGACAGTAAAGGGTTCGGAGACGTATCTGTATGGGCTGAGTTCACATGCAGTTCTCTTCCAAGAAGCTGGCCGTGGGCCATATTCTGTGGATTGGAAGAGGTAGTAAGGCTCATCGAAGGACATCCTGTGGATTTCTATTCAATTCCTGAAGGAACATTGTTCAAGGCCCGTTCACCCAACAGTGTGAGGGTCCCGCTCATGAACATTCACGGGGCATACACAGATTTCGGAATCAGTGAGACTGCAATTCTCGGAATGGTATGTCAGCCATCAGGAATCGCTACAGCAGCTGCAAGGACAAAGATTGCAGCTAAGGGAAAGACGCTTTTTGCATTCGGTAACAGGAGGATGCATCCTGCAATCTCAGGTGTTATTGACAGGTCTGCATACATCGGAGGTTGCGATGCAGTATCTTCACCGTTCGGTGCCGAATTGATCGGTCAGAAACCGCTTGGTACCACTCCTCATGCATTGATGTTGATGATGGGAGGTAATGAGGCAGCATTCAAAGGATTCGATGAGATCATTGAAGACGATGTGCCCAGAATAATGTTGATTGATACATTCTCAGATGAACGTACGGGTGCTATGGAGGCATGCAAGTACGTTAAGAATCTCAAAGGAGTCCGTCTCGACACACCGGGTTCAAGGAGAGGAAATTTCAGAGAACTCATCAACGAGGTCAGATGGGAACTTGATATGAATGGCTTCAAGAATGTAGATATCACAGTTTCCGGCGGATTGGATGAATTCTCGGTCGCAGAGATTGCAGATACATGTGTGAATTCCTTCGGCGTAGGTACATCCATTTCCAATGCACCTACTTTGGATCTTTCTATGGATATTGTTGAAAGAAACAATGTTCCCATATCAAAGAGAGGAAAGTTCGGCGGAAGGAAATATGCATACCGCTGTCCCGACTGTCTTTCCATGGACGTTTCATTGTCTCCGAATGATGACATAAAGTGTACTTGCGGCTGTCATATGGTGCCTATTGAAGAGAAGGTCTTGGACAACGGAAAGAGGGTTGCACCCGAACGTTCTGCATCTGAAATCAGAGATTATGTGCTTAGACAGCTGAAGCAGATTTCTGAACTTTAAGACTGTATCAAAGCGAGTTTATAATAGGTATTTTGAACCCCTGTATTTCCTATGGAAATGGGTTTTTAGAGGCCTTTATAATGCCGTTATAAATGGTATATATAGGGCCTTTAATACCCTATTTATATATTGCACATATGTGTATTATACTGTATATAATTGTACATTATAGTATATTATACTTCTATAATGTCTTATTAAAAAATCACTTTTTATGTGTTAATATCGCCGTTAAGGGTAGGTTTATATTCTACATGTGCATAGGTATGGAGGCTGTGACTCGGATGGGGATTCGCTGCGATTATGCAGAGTTTTTGTCACAAGAAAATGCATGAAGGCTGAGTAATGTACGTAGGTTCAGATGCAGCAGAAAATCATATCGATGAGTGCACAGATTTCCTTACTAAGATTTGGGATGCACCCATGAAAAAGGTTTATTGTAAATGCGGTTGCATCGTAGATCTTGACGGATCGTACCTTGACAGGCGCCTTATGCTTGGAAAGAGTATTGAGTGTATCCACTGCAGGAACTCCCGTATCTCGAAAGAGATTGATGATTTGGATGCACACTTCAGTCTCGAGGAAGCTGAAGCTGAATACTGAGTACATAGCTAGTTATATTATTCCCGAAGTCTATTCGGAACTATGCATCTTCTAGTAGTCGCCGGAATGCTGGGTGTGGGTAAGACATCTGTGATTCTGAAATTGTTGGAACCTATGATTGAACGTCAGACCCGTGTGGTAGTCATAGAGAATGATTTCGGAGAGTTCGGCATAGACACGGAAGTTTTGGAAAGAGCAGGCCTCAAGGTAAGGGACCTTAAGGGAGGGTGCGTATGCTGTACTTTGCAGGGAGGACTCGTTGATAGCCTCAGAGCATTACAGTTGGAATATGATCCGGAAGTTGCTATCGTCGAACCCACAGGAATTGCCGATCCTGAGTTCATCATCAATTCTGTGACGGATGTAACCGGTATCAGGTTGGACGGGTATACGGTTGCAGTAGTTGTGGATTCGGAAAGATTCCTTAAAGTCAAGAAGATGTTCGAAAGGCCTCTCAAAAATCAGCTTAAGGTTGCAAAGATAGTATTGCTGAACAAGATAGATACTGTCACATCTGATGACCTGGATCAGATAGAATCGGATATCCGCGGATTCGGATTTGACGGGAAAGTAATCAGAGTAAGGGCAGATACCGGAGAAGGAATGGAAGGAATTCTGGAGGTCATGGAACTATGACCAGAGATTCGGAATACATACCGTCCATCGCAGTGGCCAAGTTCAGCGGAAGTTTCAACAGAATTTCTCCGGAAGAAGCCAATGAAATTTTTATCAAATTACTGTCTGAGATTTCAATCGAATGCGGAAATAAAGGATGTTCTATGATAGGACATAACAAAGCCAATTTCAAATGCGGAGATGATTTTCTTTCTATCAGTTGTACAACCGAGGACGGTAATGTCAGAAGCAAAACTCTGTTCAGGGAAGATGTAACCGATTACATCGGTGTGATGAACATCATCGTTTACGGGCTCGAATATGTAACTCTTAGAGAGATAATCGAGTCTAAATCTTCCGCTATTGATGGATGCAAAGTTGTTGTTCTGAAGGACAAAGGGTGTGACGATCCCGAATGTACAGATCCGAACTGTACAGATGAAAAACACAGAAGAATCATTAACATTGAGGACTCTCCGATAATTTGAGTGGAAGGGTCTTTTTCTCTTCAGAGATCAGTTAGGGCGCTATTTTGATGAACGATTATCAATCCCTCTCCGATTCGGGAAATTCGGGCGATTCGGTGACCTCCCCCTCAGAGATTAATATAGAGTAATCAACAATCAATAAAACAAGATGGGAAACGATAACTTTCACAGTTTCAGAAAGGAATGTACATACTCCGTCATTACAAATGATTCTGTAGAAAGTTCTGATGAAGGATATTTCGTAAGAACTACTGAATATGCCCTTTATCCCAATAAAGAGCAGGAAAGAAAGTTATTGTTATTCCTTGAAGTATGCCGTGAAGTCTACAACAGACTATGGAAAGTATGTAAATTCCTTCTCGAACGTAATCTCGGTCTTCCTAATGTATTTTATCTCAGCAAAATCGCCAGCGGGATATGGAACCATAACGAATGGATGAAACCCATCTATCAGAACTGTTTGAATGATGTAGCTAAAAGAGTACATAAAGCATTCAAAAGTTTTCTGAAAGGAAGGAAAGAAGGAAGAAAAGTAGGTTATCCCAGATACAAATCCAGAAACAGATACGATTCATTTACCTACACACATTCAAGTGGATACGGTTTCGTTTCCAAAGACGGCAGAAAAGGAGGATTCGACCGTATAAGATTGGGAAAAATAGGGAACATAAGATTCGGCAACAGATTCAGAATTCCCGGAATAATGAAGACTGCAACAATATCCCGTACCAGAGTAGGAAAGGAATACAGATGGAAGATCTGTATCGTTTGGATGGTTAACAAATTCACTGAACATCAGACCTCATTGGATTTCGAAGATACATACAGCAAACCAATCGGGATGGACCTCGGATTGAGATCGTTAGCTGCATTCTCCAACGGAACAGTAATTCCCAACGATAACACATACCGCAGGAAAGAGTCTGAATTAGCCAAAGTCCAAAGGAAACTTTCCAAGGCTATTGAAGACAATCCCGATTACAGAAAAACTGATGATTACTACAGAATGAGAGCTCGGCTCACCCATAAATTCAGAAAACTGAAGAATCACAGAAAGGACCTCTGTCACAAAATAACCAGGGAAATAACATACAATCACGGAGACATATACGCAGAGTCATTGAATGTCAAGGAATTATCTGAAGAAACTGAAAGTAAAACCATGAAGAAACAATTCAGGGATGCAGCATGGACTACATTCATGAACATGTTATCGTACAAAGCGGAAGAAGCCGGTACAATAATACATGAAGTAAATCCTGCATACACATCCCAGATATGTTCACGTTGCGGAA
>SUSX01000002.1 GCA_015063195.1 Thermoplasmata archaeon
TTCTGCTGAACTTACATTCCCCCAGGATGGTGTGAATATGCCTGTTTCCGTCATATGCCTTGGCAACGATATCAATATCAGCATCTGTGTCGTCGATTCTTCCCCACCACTGTCCCCTTTCGATGACGGTGTATTTGGAATCCAGCCAGTCTCCGCACAGTTTTTCAAATATGTGCCCTGTGTGACTGTCGATGTCATTTCTGATGATATCATAAACCGTGGATTCCGGTGTATTGCCTTCAATAAGTTTGATTCTGTTTGACAGAACGCAGTATGAGAATGAAATAAACGGATCTTTGATAGAATATACGGGTTTCTTAGGAGAGCCGCCCATAGGATATTTTCTTTCAATAATTCCGACAAATTCTAAATCATCTAACAGTCTTTTACATGCAGCCCGATCGATTTTAAGTTTATCTGCAATCTCTGACTGTTTAACGGTGCCGTCGGCTATACATTTCACAGCACCTGTGTAGTTCCTGTTACCATTGAATTCCTGAAGTATGGTACTTGCAGCATCAGTTCTCCAGGAACTGTTTTTGTTAAGGAATTTCTCCTCTATCAACTGTTGATAGCTTTTCCCATCGGTATTGATATGATAATAGGGTATTCCTCCGACGGTACTGTACCATCTCAGGGAAGTTTCACAGTCCATATGCGGATGGAATTCTCTGCATGTTTCAATGGATAATGGTTTGATTTGTTTTCTGTATTCAAATCTGCCGTACAGCGGTCTGTTGGCATCCTCGGTTTCTTTGCGCATAACAGATATTGATGAACCACAGATGACAAACATACAGTTCAGGTCATTCAATCCTCTGTCCAGAGATTTCTGTATTACCGATGCAGCCTGCGGAGCAGATTCCAACAGATATGGGAGTTCATCGAATATTACCAATGTATGTTCTATTTTGCAGATGTCCTCGACAATCTTCATTAAATGTGAGAGATCGGAAACCAGTGGGATTTCATAACCTATAAATTCAGAAACATCAAGTGACAGTGATGACAGATTTTCATAATAGGATCCTCTGATTCCCTGAAGAAAGAGTGCCCTTTTTCCTTTACCGAATTCTCTTAGGAGTGATGTTTTCCCTATCCTTCTGCGCCCCCATATGCAGCATGTTACGAGGCCCTCCTGATTCCATAGATTTTCTAGATAGGTCAATTCTGATTCTCTTCCTATGAGGTTTCTGTCGGACATGATATTGTATTTGAAATTGATTATAAAACAATTTCCAATTTAATTAATTTGAAAACAATTAAAAAATTAATTGATTAAAAATCAATTTATCTTTATGATTACAAAATCCAATATTAGGTTTTAGAAACAAAAGAACACCAAGAGTAATCTTCATCACAGAAACTGTGTACTCGGAACTGACTGATGTATCATTCAACTGTATATCCTGCATTTGAAAGTGCATCGACAGCTTTACTGAGATTCTCTGCTTTAACGAGGATGTAGTCGGTGTTGAACGTTGATATCACAAAGATTCCGATTTGATTGTCTGCAAGAATCCTGAAGATTGAAGATAGAATTCCAATTAACGAGAAATCCAAGACACCCTGAATTCTGAAAGCCCTCCACCCATCATTCCTTTCGATGGTGTTTGACGGAATTCCGACAGTTAGGCAAACCAAGGATTTTTCTTCATCCGTTTTGGAAACGAATGTGAAATCCGCATCAAGATCTACTGCAGAATAATCTGCGACTTTACAAATTGAGAATTCGCAATCTAGTATCTCGATGATCATATCTGGGACCTAAAATCGGTATGTGGCTGGGATAGTTAATAGTCATCGACGGAGTATGGCAAAAACGAACGTAACAGGAGATAGAAGTAGAATGGAGCCACCTCTGAGATTCGAACTCAGGACCTGCTGATTACAAGTCAGCCGCACTACCGGGCTATGCAAAGGTGGCCTTGAAGCCGAGTATACATAAGTTCCTTTTAAGGGTTTCTATCGCTCGGGTGGTTAAAGGTGGTCATCTGTGTTCTTTAGGAACTTAGCAGGATTTCCTGCAACGACTGTGAACGCCTCTACATCCTTGGTAACTACAGAACCTGCAGCTACGACGGCTCCCTTTCCGATCTTAACTCCGGGAAGGATTATCGAACCGGTGCCGATCCATACGTCATCTTCAATAACGATCGGAGCTCCTGTAGCAGCACCTTTTCTGCGTTCTGTAGCATCCAACGGATGGTTCACTGTGATGATCGATACCTTGGGTCCGAACTGAACATGATTGCCGATAGTGACATCGTAAAGGTCGATAATATGACAGTCGAAATTACAGAAGAAGAAATCGCCGATGTACGTGTTGCATCCGACCTCGACTCTGAATGTAGGTAGAATCAGAGGCGATTCTCCGACTGAACCGAACAATTCCCTGATTATGGGAAGCTTCCTTTCGTCTCTTACAGGATAGGAATTAATCTCGTCACAGAGAGCATTGCATCTGTCTCTCATGATATTGAGCTCTTCACATCCGGAGTCGAACGGAAGCCCCATTCTCAGTTTTTCCAATTCGTTCATTATAGGTCCTGTTCGGCTGTACGGAAGTTTACTGCGGGACATGGTCCGAGACAGTCTTTACATCTGATGCATTCGTCGGGATTAATCTCGACACGGCCGTCCTTCATGTAAAGTGCCTTCTGTTCACATCTTGCGACACAGAGTGAGCAACCTACACACTGTTCGGATCTGACGATAAGTTCGAAAAGCTTGTCGATATTGGATCTGGCATCCCTTTCGACATTGGCTTTGGAGATGATCGATCCTTCCCTGTATACGGTGATGTTGTCGATGGAGAGCCACTCTCCGCTTTCATCCAACTTTACCTTTGAACCGAGGATATGTCCGAATCCTTCCAGCCTTTCGATGTCTATGTGCTTGGATACGGCGGCCTCTACACTGAATCCGATAACGCATGGGGAGAATCCTTCCTGGACCTTCATGTATAACGGTCCGGATTCGGGTGCAACCGACTGCTTTGTAAGTTCGGAAACATCCTTTCCTGTAATCTTGTGAACTTCCTCTCTGATGGAGGAAGGTGCATTCTTCCATCTCCAGAGTGCATAATCCTTCCATTCCTGAGGGAGTCCTCTGCTGTTCATATAGTCTGTAAGATACTGATCCCACTGACCGTATCTGGATGAGTTTCCTGCTACAATCTCAAGTTCAGACATGTCTGATGCCGGACAAAGGAAACATCCGATTCTGTCGAGACCTCTTGTGTACCAAACATTGAAAGGCTCTTTTTTAAGGAAAATATAGAACCAAACGTGTAACGCATTCCAATTCTGAATAGGTGAAGCACCGGTCTGACCGGGTGTCCAGGGGTTGACCCAAACTCTTCCCTTATCGTGCCTTGCTTCGGACTCGTATTTCCTTTGTCCGATAAACGACAAGACGCCGTCAGGGAAGTTCTTCATGATCGCTCCGACGGTAGGTCCGAGTTTGTTAGTCTTACAGCACCACCTGAAATCCTTTGCAGGAGGGCCGAAATGAACGAGGTTTCCGAAGAACGCATCGGTGGGTGCAGTCTCTTCTATGAGTTTCAGTCCGTGTCTTGATGTGACATCTCTAACGTGTTCAACAGTCTCATCGAATTCCAATCCTGTGTTAACGAACAGAACGGGAAGTTTGTGTCCAGCATCTAATGTCAGCAGAAGTGTGGCAAGACTGTCCTTTCCGCCTGAGAATGAGACAATTGCGGGGACATCGTGTTTTGCGATGTTCTTGTTTATAAAATCTACAGCCTCATCTCTTCTCTTTTCGATGACTTCTCTGTTAGCTTCGACGACCTCATCCCATGTGTATTTTTTATCGGGATTTCTGAACGGTTCGGGTTTTACCCATTTGGTTTTGACGGCAAGCCCTCTTTCGGAATCAATCATTACCTGAGGTTCCATCTTGGCAGCACCTGTGGCGATGGCTTTCCTGTCTTTGGTGATGACGATTACCTCATCTCCGATTTCGATGTCTTTATGTGCATCTATAACTCCGGGAGCCATGAGATTCTTACTGTCCTGAACGAATGGAACGGCGGAATCGTCGCAGATTACGTATCCTTTTGTCATTACAGGGGCGATTCTCATAGCACTCTGCATACGGTTGATGAGTCTCCATCCTCTTCCGAGATCGTATCTGATTGTGGCAACGGTACTTCCGTCGATAATTATCTCGTCCATCCTGTCCAAGGAAGGTGCCTTGTTCAGAAGTACAGGATGTCCTTCGGGCAACAGTGCAATTCCGGATCCTTCTCCGTACTGTTCGTCGGCCAATTTTCTGATCAGATCGATATCATGTTGGAATGCAGGCCTTACGTCACCAGGGGGCGTAATCTCAACTTCCCTGCTGTCCTTTCCGCAGATAGGACATGTCTTAGATTCAAGTACCGGAAGGTTACAATCGTCACACCATCTGAGGTGGTTCTTACCCAATCTTACTGCTGCCATCAGTATTGATGATTACTATCCCTAATAAAAGGGCTATGGTCGGCGTATACGGGAAAACGATATCCTGTTAAATCAAGACGGATAGTTTCTGTCAATTTCGAATGTATCTTTTTATAGAGATGAATCATTCAAGGAAAGGAGTGAAACCTATGGTCAGGAAAATCAAGGCATCGGCACGTTCGTTAGGAATGGACTACGTAATCAGAGAGCTTGCGGTCTACGCTGACGAAGTTGCAGCTAAGGGAGTTCCTGTAACCAAACTCAACATCGGTGATCCCAACAAATGGGATTTTGAAACACCGGAATATTTCAAAGCAGCTCTCAGAGAGGCTGTCGACCGTACCGATAACGGATACGGAGATTCTCAGGGTAACTACGACTTCAGGGAAGCAATCGTACAGCGTGAGTATGAGAAACACGGTGCTGAAGTCTCAGTCGATGATGTTTTCGTCACACAGGGTGTCGGAGAAGCCATAAATCTCCTTATGGGTACGATGGTCGAACCCGGGGAAGAAGTAATCGTTCCCGGACCCGGATACTCATCATATGCACAGTACATCAATTTCTTCGGAGGAAAGGCTGTTCCGTACAGGATGATCGAAGAGGAGAATTGGAGACCTGACGTGGATATGATCGAGGAACGTATCAACGAGAATACAAAGGCAATCGTAGTCATCAACCCTAACAATCCGACCGGTGCGGTATTCGATTTGAAGGATCTTAAGAAGATTGGAGATATCGCAGCAGAGTACGAGATTCCTGTTATTTCCGATGAGATCTATGATAAGATTACTTTCGGAAAGGAATATCATTCAATGTCAAAACTTTCATCCGATGTGCCCAGGATAATTCTTAACGGATTCTCCAAAGTCAACCTTATGCCCGGATGGCGTATGGGATACGGATACTTCCAGGACGAGAACGGAATTCTTGAAGAGGTAAAGACCGGTCTCATGAAACAGCTCCGTGCCAGGATATGCCCCAATGTTCCATGTCAGTGGGCAGCTAAGGCATCCCTTCAGGGACCTCAGGATTATATTATCGATATGAACCGCAGGCTCAAGGACCGTGCTGAATACTCATACAAGAGACTGAATGAGATCCCTGGAATCTCCACCAACAGGACAGACGGTGCATTCTATATGTTCCCCAAGGTTGAACTTACAGATTGGAAAACCGATAAAGAATTCGTACTTGATTTCTTACAGGAATCCGGAGTACTGTTCGTTCACGGATCGGGATTCTGCGAAGAGTTCGGTCAGGGACACTTCAGAACAATCACACTTCCTAAGATTAACATCCTTTCGGATGCTTACGACAAATTAGAGAAGTTCATGCTGAAGCACAACTGATCTCAACGTTTAGCACTATGTGACTGGCTATTCATAGAATCATGTGGAAAGCCAGAGGTACCAGAAGGACGGCGATACATCCGATAACGGCTACAGCAATCACTTTACGGAAATTGCGTCTTTCCTGATGGGACATCTCGTTATCCATGTAAGTAACAGGTTTTTAGTAAATATATAAAACCGCCGTTAGGCGGTTGTTTTACTTTCCGAGTCTCTTCAGCATCTTGACAGCGACATCGACTACGTCACGTCCCTTTTCGATTCTGTCCATTGCCTGGAGTTCGGTCATTCCGGGTCCGGTGATTCCGAATGCAACGGGCTTGTCGTAATCTGTTGAAAGGTCCATTATTCTCCTCGATGCCTGTGCAACGACTACTTCATCGTGCTCTGTCTCGCCTTCAATAACTGCTCCGAGTGTGATAACTGCATCGATTTCGGGGTCCTGAAGGAGTGTCTTGATTGCCAAAGGCATATCGAAGACTCCGGGTACAAGGATTGTCCTTGTGATGTCCACCTCGAGGAACTCTGCCTCGGCTTTTGCCCTTTCAATCATCAATGATGTGACTTCAAAGTTGAATTCAGCTGCAACCATTCCCAATCTGTATCTCTTCATTAATTCACTTCCTCTGTTTTACGGGGCCTGCATCGGCAAATCCCTGTCTGAGTCCTGTTCCCGCACGTTTTGTAAGTGATTCGGGACGGAACAACAGATCATATGTGTTAACTGCATGTTCTCTTGCTCTCTGTTCGGCAAGGAAAGATAACTCGGCCGCATCCTTGGCTTCGTCTTCGTGGACAAACACTTCGATGATATGTGTGTTTGTCATGAGCTGGCACTGTATCAGTCCGGTGGATGCCTCATGTGCGCACATCTTGTCCTTCTGCATGGGACCTGGCATGGCAAGGGCCATACAGATGTCGCATTTCTCTTCTTCAATGAGCTTCTTACAGGCTACGGGGAGATCCTTGAATCCCGGAACGGTTTTCCTGATGATCTTGAATCCTGTTCCTGTCTTCTTCAGCTCATCGATGGCAGCGGCTCCCATATCCACTCTTGCGAATGTAGTGTCCGCTATACCGATTAATTTCAATCTCATTCCTCCATGCTTTCTCTGATTTTCTGCACAATCTTCCTGGTGCCTGTCAGATCGGCTGTAAGTTCGGAGGCTCTAAGGATCCTGATGTCCATTCCTCTTTCCTTAAGGGAATCTTCCAGTTCTTTCTCGTCGAAAGTCTGGTCATAACCAAGCATGATGATGTCCGGTTTGATGGATTGGACTGTGGAATAGAAGTCTCCGTTGTTGTTTCCGAGAATGGCCTCATCCACCGGTTTGAGTGCCTGAACTATTCTGAGCCTCATGTTCTCCGGGGTGATAGGTTCATGTTTCCTCTTCCTGACGGTATCGTCACAGGCAACAACCACAATCAGTCTGTCGCCTACTGACTTTGCCTGTTCAAGATAGGATATGTGTCCGGTGTGGATGATGTCAAAGACACCGGAGGCCATTACGGTGACCATTTATTCCTTCTCCGAGAATTCGTTCCAAGCGGCAATAATCTCATCGCCTGTTATGAAGGTCACTCCCTTCTCCTCAGCATATTTCATGACTTCTTCCTTTGATCTGGGGCCTCCGTCATCGCCCATCATCTCACAGATGGTTGCTGAAGGTGTGACGCCTGCCATTATCATAAGTGCTGTACAGAGTTCGGTGTGTCCCTTTCTGTTTTTGAGAATCGCATCGCTTGTGTTGAGCAGATGTACATGTCCCGGGGCTCTGAAGCGTTCTCCCATCTCCTTTTTCTTTTCCTCGATGGGTTTATCGGAGAAGAGTACTTCTGCGTAGGACTTTATTGTGAGCGCTCTGTCCTTATCGGTGATTCCGGTGTATGTTCTCCTTTCATTGATAGTGATACCGAATGATGACTTTGTTCTGTCATAGGGAATGTCTGTCGGTGCCATATCCTTCAGAAGGGGATACTTGTCGGAACAATCCCAAAAGATATCGGAAAGGAACGGCAACCCTACCTCTTCGGCAAGTGCATAAGGTGTCGTAACGCAGAGTAATCCTCCTGCATCCTTCCTGAGAGTACGTACCTTCTCATAATCAACGAATGCGGAACAGAGGGTCATGTCTGTTTCCTTTTCTCTGTCGTCAAAATCATAGACAAGGACTATTTTTCCCTGTTTGATGTCCTCAATTGCCTTTTTTACACTCATGAGCTCACTCTATGATGTGTGTAATAGATTATTATAAAAAATTGATTACTTAGTTACTCATTTTTTGGTAGAAGCGAAACCGACATGCCTTGAAGTGAAGGAACAGTTTTAATATGTCATTTAGGTACTAGTTTTAATGCGCAGGGCGAAGAACTTCCAAAGTGTAATCGGTGAAACTTCGATGTACAGACAGGCTATCAGGTTTCCCGAGCAGATAGAATTCGCATTGAACACTTTGGTTTTCAATCTGAAGAGTACTGAGAACGTTGCCATTTGCGGAATGGGAACATGTTCCATTGCCGGTGAGATTGTTTCAGATTATATGGACGGTATGGGAAAGGCATGCCTTCCTGTTATCAAAGGAATAGAACTTCCGAAATGGGTCGGATCCAATACCACTGTCATCTGTATCTCATATTCCGGAAACACGCAGGAGACCCTTCACATATACAGGTCTGCTGTCAGGAAAGGTGCTCAGGTCGTCTGTATTACGTCGGGCGGAATGCTCGAGGATCTTTGTATCAAGGACGGAAACGTACTTCTCTCCATGCCCGGAGGTTTCGAATCCAGAGGCGCATTGGGGTACATGATCGGTTTTATCGCCACAATTCTTGTGAACATCGGAATATTGGATTCCATTGAAGATTTCGAGAATGCACTCCCTGCGATTAAGAGCTACCGTGATTCTTTCATTAAGACGGATGATAACGAGGCATTCGATATTGCTAAGTATTGTTTCGGCAGGATTCCGATTATATACAGTTTCTTCAACATGAGATCTGTAGCTTCAAGATGGAAGTCCCAGCTTAATGAGAATTCCAAGCTCCTTTCATTCTCCGGAACGATTCCAGAGTTCAACCATAACGAATTGGTCGGATGGACAGGTGATATGAAGACGGAATATTTTGTTCCGATTATCATCCTGGATGACGGTGCATCAAAGATGCTGAAGTACATGGTGGAAACTCCTGTAGGGATGCTGATGGAGGCCGGAAAGGATGTCTATATCTTCCACATAAACGGAAAGAACATTCTTGAAAAGACACTCAAAGCAATCATCGCAGGAGACCTTGTATCATTGTATCTGGCACATCTTTCGAAGAATGATCCTGCCAACACGGATGTCGTCGAACAGATGAAGGAGCTCATCGAGAAGGACCAATTCATTGAATAAGGATACCGACAAACTGCCAGTTTTTTTGTTCCGCTCTTTTCTTATAATAAGAGAAATATTGTTGTCTTCATGGCAATGAACGATGAAGCACGCTACATCAGAGAGAATGTAATGGCTCACAACAAGTGGTTCGAGGAGTGCATCCCCATGATTGCATCTGAGAACCTCATGAGTCCACTCGCCAAAGAATTATTGATTTCAGATTTCGCAGACAGGTATGCAGAGGGTCTTCCCGGAAAGAGATACTATCAGGGAAACATCTACGTCGATAAGGTAGAACTCAAGGCAATGGAGCTGGCAAAGGACCTTTTCAAAGCAGACTTTGCAGACGTAAGGCCCATCTCAGGAACAGTCGCAAACATGGCTGTCCTTTTCGCATTCGCACAGCCCGGTGACACAATCACAACATGTGCACTTGCACAGGGAGCACACATCTCCACACAGAAGTTCGGAGCTTTCGGACAGAGATCCGTCAATTCCGTTCAGTACCCCTTCAACGTTGAGGATATGAACCTTGATGTCGACGGTACTATCAAGCTCCTGAAGGAGGTTAAGCCCAAAGTCGCACAGTTCGGTCTTTCCGTTTTCCTGTTCCCTCCACCATTGAAGGAACTCCAGGACACATTCAACGAGATCGGATGTCTAGTTTGGGAAGACTGTGCACACGTTCTCGGTCTCATCGCAGGAGGACAGTTCCACGATCCCCTCAGGGAAGGAGTCAACATCATCTCCTCATCTACACACAAGACATTCCCCGGACCTAACCACGGAATGATTCTCGGTGCAAACCTCACAGAGGATCAGGAAAAGGCAATCCAGAAAGCCGTCTTCCCCGGAGTCACAAGCAGCCACCACCTCCATGCAATGGCAGCATTGGCAATCACATTGGCAGAGATGAAAGTCTACGCAAAGGACTATGCAGCACAGGCAGTCAAGAACTCCCAGGCACTCGGACAGGCACTTTACGAACTCGGTGTTCCTGTACTCTGTCCCGACCTCGGATTCACCAAGTCACACGCAATCGCAGTGGATGTTGCACAGTTCGGCGGAGGAAAGGACATCGCTCAGAAACTCGAGGATGCCAACATCATCTGTAACAAGAACATGCTCCCCTGGGATGAGAGCGCAGTAAGGCCTTCAGGTCTCAGGCTCGGTTCACAGGAGATGACACGTATCGGTATGAAAGAAAGCGATATGAAAGAGGTCGCATCATTCATTGCACGCGTATGCAAGGGAGAGGATCCTGCAAAGGTCAAGGAAGACGTCAAGGAGTTCAAGAAAGGATTCCTTACAGTCAAGTACTGTTTCAACGACGAAGAACCCGCATACGGTTACCGCAAACTGGTGGAGTAAACTCCACCTTTTTTATCCAAACAATACATTCAGAGTCAAGGAAAGTGATTGGATGGGATTTATTGACAAAGTAGACAATAAATGGAAACACATGAACAGTAAACGTTCAGAAAATTCCGAGATCGATGAGATCCGTAAGAAGATCGAAGCAGAGAATGAGATCATCAAGGAACAGATTGTACTCATCGGTCAGCACTTCTGGAACCTCTACACCAACGGCCAATATGAGCCTACGGACGACAGGGAGCTCTTCGAGAAGATCGATGACTGTAACAGTAACATCCGTCTTCTGACAGTTCAGGCAGATAATGTCAGACTTAAGGGACTTCAGGACAGGGAACGTATCGACGAAGAAACCCGTATTAAAATCGAAACAAAGCAGGCAGAAGCTGAGGACAGAAGGCAGAGAAGAGAAGAAGAGAGAGCTGCCAAAAGGGCCGAAAAGGATGCCGCCAGGGAATACGAGGAGTTCTGATACTCCTTTTCCCTTTTTAGGAAAACCTAAACTTTATATACACTCCTTTTAATTTCAGATTATGCAGACCGGTAACAGGGAAGACTATCTGATAAACATACTCCGTCTGTCCGAAGAGGGGGGCGTTGTCAAGACATCCAAGTTGGCAGCAATAATGGATGTTTCACCTGCAAGTGTCACTGAAATGGTGAGGGTTCTCAAAGAGGCCGGTTTTGTAAATTATAAGAAATATCAGGGTGTCACGCTGACCGAAGAAGGTTTGGCGTATGCACGCAATCTGAGGAGGAAACACCATATTATGGAGAGGTTCCTCACCGATGTTCTGGACGTGGATCACGATAGTGCACATGAGGAAGCATGCCGTATGGAGCATTCTATCTCCGATGATTCCGTCAATAAGATCTGCCGTATAATCGGCACGAAGAAGGATTGCGATTGTGATGCATGCAATAACCCATGTGACAAGGAAGTCAAAGTATCCCTTCTCTCAGATCTGAAGGACGGGGAATCCGGAATTATATCCCACCTGAAATGTGATGATGTGCAGGATCTGAAGCAACTGATTGCTATCGGATTCGTACCAGGCAGAGAAATTATTATGAAAAGCGTAACCGACGAAACCGTTATAGTTGAAATCTCGGGAGAGTTTGTCGCGATTTCGTCGGATTTAACTTCCAGGGTTTACCTGGAAGAATGAATTGGTTTAGATTCAACGGTGGGAGAATATTCCCGTAATTCCGTTGCTGTCTTTCTTTTCAATCCTGACGAAACCGACCCTTTCGAACTGTACTTCGTCGTTGGTTTCGTCCATAATTCTGATTTCTGCAAGACCTTCAGCAACAGTTCCGTCGGGCATGAGAATCTTTGCTTCTACAGAATCCCTTGAAACCCACTGAACTGCCTTGAATCCCTGTCTGAGGATGGAAACGTCGTCTCCAGAGTATTTGGCAGGTGTTCCGTAATCTATGTTACAAAGGTCCTTCAGCCTTACCTTTCCGGATTCGGAGAACATCTTAGAATCGTCTGCGGATATGAACACTGTCTTTGCACCGTCGATGGTGTATTCCCTGTTTCCTCTTTCGGGGTGGTCGGGGTGGAGAGGTGCCTTTCCGCTGATGGATTCGATTCCGTCAATGTCATACCTCACGGGGTTCTGAACGAAGAAGTATCTGTTGGCACCGTCATCGATGATGTCTCTGTTCATACCGTAGAGGTTATCCCATGAGAACTGGATGTCGACTGCTTTCATTCCGCTCTCGACCCAATATCTCCTGATAGCTTCGGGTTTGATTCCCCTTCTCTTCATAGCCCTGACGGTTCCTGTTCTGACGTCATCCCAGCCGCTGTATTCTCCGTCAAGGATGCTCTTCTTAATCAGTGAGGTCTTAAGCATTGTGTCGGGGATATTGACCAATCCGTAGTGGTAGAAGTTGGGTTTCTTCCATCCCATGTAGTCGTAGATATATTCCTGCCTGAATGTGTTGTTAAGGTGGTCCTTTCCTCTGATGACATGTGTCATTTCCATGAGGTGGTCGTCAATGGCAACTGACAGGTTCATCATGGGGTATGCAATATATTTGGTTCCTACACGGGGATGGGGGTGCCTGACAAGTCTCAACGCTACAAAGTCCCTTACTGCGGGGTTGGGGTGGTCGATAGCAGTCTTCACAACAACGACTGCTTCTCCGTCATTGTAATCTCCTGCCATGAACTTGTCATAGCGTTCCAGCTGTTCCTCGACTGGGAGGTCTCTGCAGGGACATGCCTGTTTTGCCTCCTTGAGGTGTCTCCAGTCATCTGCGTTACAGGTACATACGTATGCGTTACCCTGTTCGATGAGCTGTTTTGTAATATCATAGTAGAGTTCGAATCTGTCCGACTGGATGTAGTAGTCGGTAATCTTGACTCCGAGCCATTCGAGGTCCTCGGGAATCATGTCGTAAGCATCGGGATCGATTTTCTCGGGGTTCGTGTCCTCGAACCTGCAGATGAGTTTTCCTCCGTATCTCTTGACGTATTCGTCGTTGAGGATGGATACCCTTGTGTGTCCGATGTGAAGGGGTCCTGACGGTCCGGGTGCTATTCTCATCACTACAGGGCCGTTGACATTATCCAACTGAGGAAGCTCATATGTCCTCTCCTTCTTCTCTTTCTTGGCAAGGAGCGCAGGGTTGGATGATTCCAATGCTTTGGTCTGGGCTTCGAGACCCATAGAGTTGACGTTTTCAACGATTGAGTTGATTAGAGGGATGATTTCTGCTGATTTGCTTCTGTAGTCGGGGAATTCTCCGAGAATCTTTCCTACGACTGCCTTAGGGTTAGCTTTACCTTTGAAAAATACTGCATTCTGCAATGCATAGTTGCGGATTATCTCCTCTATGTTATCGGACATGGATGTCCCGATTATATACCTATATAATAAGACTACCCCGAAGAAAAGACAGATTTTTCTACAGAGAATACGGGGCTGCAGACAGGGCTGAAAATAGTCTGAAAGGTCACAGGATCAATCTGACCTGTGATCTTCGGACTTCAACGCTCTCAGGGAGTTCAGTACTGCGATGAGGCAGACTCCAACATCTGCGAATACTGCGCCGAACATCCCTCCGAAACCAAGGAACGTCACTACGAGCATCAGGACTTTCATTCCCAGGGAGAATACGATGTTCTGTTTCACTATGGACATTGTCCTTTTGGAGATTCTTATGGATTCGGCTATTTTTGATATGTCATCGGATACGATGATTACATCAGACGATTCAATAGCGGCATCCGAACCCATGGATCCCATGGATATTCCGATATCGGATCTTCTGAGAACAGGTGCATCATTAATTCCGTCACCGACGAATGCTACCAATCCTTCTCCTCTTTCCATTATTGATTCGAGCCTATCGACTTTGTCTCCAGGTAGAAGTTCTGCGAAGTAAGCATCTATAGGCAGGGATGATGCAACTTCCTTAGCTACATCGTTCCTATCACCGGTGAGTATGATTATTTCCTTCACACCGAGGCTTTTGATTTCAGTAAGCGATTCCTTCAGACCGGGTTTAAGTGAATCCCTGAGGACAACATAACCAAGGTATCTTCCGTCATGGGAAACATGGACCTTGGTGCCTGTGATGTCATCATCCTTAACATGGATGCCGAGGGATTCCATAAGGGACGGGTTGCCTGCAGCAGCGGATTTTCCGTCAACGGTACCGGTGATTCCTTTACCCGATATCTCTTTGATTCCGTATGCTTTCAGATCTGTCGGAAATTTTTCAGTGATTGCCTTGGAGATAGGATGATTGGAGTTCGATTCCAACGAAGACAGAATACCGGTCATCAGTTCTTCATCATCTGATACGGTACTGTGTACGGAGAATTTCCCAGTGGTGATAGTACCTGTTTTGTCGAAAGCCATTTTCTCTATTTTAGACAGCATTTCAAGATAGTTCCCTCCTTTCAGAAGGATTCCGTTGGAGGATGCACATCCGATACCGCACATAACTGTAAGAGGAACGGAAAGGACAAGAGCGCAGGGACACGAGAGTACGAGGAAAGTCAGTGCCCTGTAGATCCATTCACCGAAGTCCAGCCCCATAACGGTGGGAATAACTGCAATTAATACTGCCAATGATACAACGATCGGTGTGTATATTCTAGAGAAACGTGTTATGAATCTTTCCGAAGATGACTTCTTGTTTCCTGCATCCTCTATCAGTTCAAGGATGCGGTGTATAGTGGATTCGCTGTATGTTTCCGATGTTTTCACGTACAATGAACCGGAAAGGTTGACAGAACCGCTGATTACTTTCGAATCCTGTGATACAAACACGGGAATATGTTCACCTGTAATCGGACTTGTATCTATATCGGAAAATCCCATAGTGACAGTTCCGTCCAGCGGAATGCGTTCTCCCGGTTTTATGAGGATTACACTTCCAACCGGAATGTCCGTGGGAGCTTTGTCAGTGATAATTCCGTCAACAACCAAATGTGCAATTTGGGGTTCTATGTCGGTTATCGCTTTGATGGATCTTCTGGATTTTCCTACTGCAATATCTTCCAACAGTTCACCAACAGTGAACAGCGACATGACTGCAGCAGCTTCAAGGGGATGGCCGATCAATACTGCACCTGCTGATGCTACCGACATCAGGAACAGTTCATCCATGGGATTCAGCGCTATGATGTTGCGTATTGCGCCGATTAATACCTTGTATCCTGCCAATATGTACACGATAACATAGAGTATCCAGGACAATGATTCAGACAGGATTCCTGTAATATCGAGTGAAAGAATGATGAAGAAAAGTACAGGAGGTATGAGTGTTTTGACAATCTCTTTTCTTGACGGTCCGTAGTTTACATTCTCATCAAGATTGACGAATGATATTCCATGTTCGATGGAAGATGCTATTCTCTTAATCTCATCAATCAGATTCTCATGGCCGTCATCTATATCGGCTGACAGAATGGATGTTTGGAAATTGAGGGATGCATTTCTCACATGTTCCATTTCACTGACTGCTCTTTCGATCTTGGCTGCACAGTTGGCACAACCCAAATTCACGATCTTCAGTCTGATTCTCATTGTTCCACCATGTGGTCGTAACTAATCTCGATGATTCCGTGTATGTGGCTGTCCATCAGAGAATAGAATACGTGTTTTCCATCTTTCCTGCTGGTAACGAACTTTCTGTCCTTAAGCAGTCTCAGTTGATGTGATACTGCAGACATACTCAAATCGAGACGGTTGCTGATATCATGTACGCAAAGTTCACCGTCTTTTAGCATGAAAAGTATCTTCAGTCTGACAGGATCGCCTATGGTCTTGAAGAATTCAGCTAGTTCGTCGTATTTTGAATCGATAGAGTCTGTCATTCAATCGAATATTTGAATGATTGTTCAATTATAAAAATGTGTTATCAGTCAGTACAGGGGCATAACATGTTTTTTCCTTGAGAGCCTTAAAATATTGTACTTACATTTTACACGTATGTCCGTTAGGAAATATCTGTCTGATTCATCGACTTCCATTGAGAAAATCATCGATCCCGATACCCAGGATGCAACAGCTATCATGGACGAGGATCAGAATACCACATTTATTTTTGAGAATCTCAACGGGGGTAAAGCAGTCGGAAACCTGTTCTCCACCAGACAGAAGATTGCAGATGCGATGAACATCACACAGGGAGAGATTGTTTCCCACATGATTCACGCAATAGACAATCCGACGGACACTCAGGTGGTTGATGACCCCGAATTCAGATTCCAGGAGATTCCGGTGGATCTCATGAAACTGCCTTTGTGCAAATACTTCCCTGAGGACGGAGGAAGGTACATCTCATCCGGAGTGATCGTTTCAGAATACGGAGGAAAGAGAAACGTTTCATTCCACAGAATGATGATAATGGACAAGGATTCCATAGCAGTACGTCTCGTTCCCAGGCACTTATACACGATGTACAACAATGCCAAGAAGGACGGAAAGGAACTGAACATTTCAATCTGTATCGGAGCCAGACCCGAAGTACTTCTAGCTGCAGCAACATCCACTGCTTACGATGCGGATGAAATGAGGATCGCATCTGCAATGGTGAAGAAATCATTCGGCGAACCCCTGAAGATGGGAAAGTGTGACAACGGACTCTTGGTTCCTTCCGATACGGATTATGTACTCGAAGGAAGGATTACATTCGATACTACGAAGGAAGGTCCTTTCGTAGACATAACAGGAACATATGATTTCATCAGGGATCAGCCTGTGATAAAAATAGATAAGATCTGGGCATGTAAAGATCCTGTGATGCAGCTTCTCCTTCCGGGAGGAAACGAACACTATCTCTTCATGGGTCTCCCAAGGGAACCGATGATGTTCAAGACCGTTCAGCAGGCGGTACCCAGGACACACAATGTCCGTCTTACCGAAGGGGGATGCTGCTGGCTGAACGGAGTGGTTTCCATTACAAAGAACAAGGAAGGGGACGGAATCAATGCAATTATGGCAGCGTTTACCGGACACCCTTCGATGAAACATGTGATTATCGTTGATGAGGACATAGATATATTCGACGACCGTCAGGTGGAATGGGCTGTTGCAACAAGGTGGCAGGCAGACAGGATGCTGAAGATTGAAGGTGCAGCAGGATCATCATTGGATCCTAGTGCCGAAGGTACCACATGGAAGCTCGGAATAGATGCAACTATCCCGTTGAAAGCAGACAAAGCAGCATTCAGGAAGGCAACGTACTGATATGATCTACTGTTTCACAGGAACCGGAAACTCACTTCAGATAGCTGAAGCGATCTCATCCAGGACAGGTCAGTCCGTTATTAGGATAGCAGAAAACATGTTATTACCAGATAGTTCAGAGGATGTTTGGATCGTATCTCCTGTATATTTCTTCAACCAACCTCCTCTTGTAAGGGATTTCGTAGATTCGCTGAAACCTGCCGGAGGCAGGAAAGTGGTCTTCGTATTCAACTACGGATCGACCCCCGGAAGAGTATGTAAGAAATCTGTCAGGGAATTGAATAAAAGAGGATTCACGGATGTTTCTGCATTCGGAATCAGGATGCCTGAGAATTACATCATGCTTTTTTCCGTTCCTCCGGAGGACAAATGCGAAAAGATGAAAGATTCAGTCGATTCGATTGTTGACGACATAGTTTCCAAAGTATCAGAAACCAACTATGTGAACAACAAAGGTCTCGGGTTAGGATCACTTCTGACATTCTTCGGAAATACTGCATATGGGATGATGAGCAAGACTAAGAAGTTCTGTGTTGAGGAGAACTGTACAGGATGCGGAGCATGTGCCAAATTATGTCCCAGACACATAATTGAGATGTCTGAAGGCAAACCGGTTTGGACACAGACAAAGTGTGATCATTGTAATGCATGTATCAACAGATGTCCTGTGGAAGCAATTCAATACGGCAAGTCTACAAAGAAAAAGAAGAGATATGTCAACGACAGAGTGAAACTCTAGGTTCGTAGAATACCTTAATATCCATCATAGGAAATTGTGAATTAAATGTCCGAGAACGCATTGGAAATGAAGTCCGTTTCCGTTGTCAGAAACGGAAAGTACATTCTGAAGGATATCGACCTTACCATAGCTAACGGTGAGAACGTAGTAATTCTCGGACCTAACGGATCCGGAAAAACGACACTGATCAAACTTTTCAGCGGAGAGATACGCCCGTATTATGACGGTGAAGGCAAATCATTCATGTCTATATTCGGAGAGACAAAATGGAACGTCTTTGAACTCAGGAATAAGCTGGGTATTGTATCTATGGACCTTCAGAACAGATTTAACAACGATGTTCTCGTATCGGATGTTATACTTTCAGGATACTTCGGAAGTATGGATGTTTTCCGTAACCACACGGTTACCCAGGACATGGTCAGGGCAGTTTACAATGCAGCTCTGAGAATGGGTGTAGAGGATAAATTGGAACGCACGATTGCGAATCTCTCCCTCGGTGAGATGAGGCGTGTACTCATCGCAAGGGCATTGGTTTCCGAGCCATCTATGCTGATTCTCGACGAGCCCATGACTGGACTGGATATTGTGATGAAGGATGCTTTCAGGAAGATGTTCGATATCCTCACAGCATCAGGTGTCAACATTATAATGATAACACATGAGTTGGAAGACATACCTGAGTCTGTAGACCGCATCATAATGCTGAAGGACGGAGAGAAAATCGTCGACGGAAAGAAAACCGATGTACTTACATCAGAAAATATTTCGAATCTTTTTGATGCCGACATTACCGTCACAAAGACAGACAATTCATATCATATGACTCTGTAGGGGAAGTAGATGTATCATTGTAACGAATGCGGTTATTCATCCGACGGCGATTCCGGTTTCTGTATCAGGTGCGGATCCACTAAGATCGTGAATTTCGAACAGCCTGTTCTTCCCGAAGGATTCGAAGTTGTCAACACACCGAACGGTCTCGTCGCCGCTAATATGGGTGTCATAAAGAGAGTGCCCATTGCATTGTTCCTTGCATTCGTTCCCGGACTTTTCGATATATTCGGCCTCGGACAGATAGCGATGAAGAAATATCTCCACGGTTTGGTATTTCTGGCTGCAAGTGCCGTTTGTGTCGTCATAAGATTCTATGGATTTTTGCCGCAGGTGTATGAGTATCTGCCAATCATCGGAATCGTTCTGTTCGTCATCCAGTTAGTTGATCTTTACAAGATTATAGTCAAAGCTGTCAATCCCAACAGGAAATGACTGTCTTCGCGACAGCCTCCTGCAATCATGCGGGAGTCTCTGGATAATATCTATATCTTCTGAACTGATACCCCGATTCGTGTCACAGGACTGGACCGAGAAGTACAGGCCAAAATCCCTTTCGGGAGTAATAGGCAATCCGAAGGCTGTCGGAGAGTTGAAGAAATGGGCGGAAGAGTGGAACAAAGGTACTCCGAAGTTCAGAGCGGTCGTACTTAAAGGAAGTCCAGGAATCGGTAAGACCACTTCCGCAGAAGCACTGGCCAATGATATGGGTTGGGGTCTTGTGGAGATGAACGCTTCCGATCAGAGGACAGGAGATGCAATCCGTGCTGTTGCTCTCAGAGGTGCATACACAGATACATTCTCCGATACAGGCGAGTTCATGTCTTCTTCGAAGGGAGGGAAGAAGCTCATTGTTTTGGATGAGGCGGACAATCTCTTCGGAAATGCCGACAGGAATGCGATACCTGCAGTAGTTCAGCTGATCAGGGAGACAAAGCAGCCCGTGATTCTGATTGTGAATGATTTTTATGCTCTCAGCAAGAAGTCTTCTGCCATCAAATCCGAGACATTACAGATTGATTTCCTGAAACCGACGGCTGCAGGGATGCTGAAAGCACTCAGAAACATCGCAGTGGCCGAAGGTATTGATGCTACAGATGATGCACTGAAAAGTATTATCGACAATTCCAACGGTGACATGAGAGCTGCCGTCAGGGACATGGAATCAATAGCAATGGGAAAGACGGAACTCAGATTCGAGGATACAATCGAACTTTCCAACAGAATCGTACGTAAAAGCATTTACGATCTGATGTACACAATTTTCAGGAAGAACAGTCCTTCGGAAGCAAAGAGGCTGATGTCGGATGTAGATGAAGATCCTGGTACAGTATTGCTGTGGGTCGATGAGAACCTGCCGAGGGAATACAAGGACCGCGGGGATCTTGTAAGAGGATATGAGAAACTGTCCAGGGCCGATATATTTATGGGACGTGTGATGAGACGTCAGTACTACGGTTTCTGGTCTTACGCATCAGAGATGATGACAATGGGTGTCTGTTCAGCAAGACGTTCTTCCGTCCTCAACAGGGAACGTTTCCAATTTCCCGGATACATGATGAAGCTCTCCAGGACCAAAGGAGTCAGAGCTACGAAGGCATCTGCATGTCAGAAGCTGGCGGATTATACACACAATTCCACAAAGAGGGTAGCATCAGATGTTGTTCCTTCATTGAGGGAGATTACAAAGAACGATGAGGAGTTCGCTGCAGCATTGGTGCATGAGGCAGGATTGGAAGCCGATGAGCTGGCATATATCATGGCAGTAAAAGCGGATTCCAAGAAGGTCAAAGAGATAATGGAGAAATCCAAGGATTTCAAACCTGTGAAGGATGTACCTGAGGAATTGACTGAACCTGCTGAATTCAGGATTCCTGTGAAGAAAGAACCTGTCGCAGCACCTGCTGCCGAACCGGTCAGGGAGAAGAAGCCTCCTGTAAAGGCTCAGAGAAGCCTATTTGATTTTTGAGTTGATTTAAATGGATGACAAGTACCGTGAAACGTTGATTAAACAGCAATACAGAATATACAAAGACCATGCTGCTGTGAAACTCTGTCATTGGATGAAAGAATCTATGATTCACGGAAGAACCTGTTACAAACAGGATTTCTACGGCATCCAGTCACACAGATGTCTTCAGATGACACCTGCAATCAATGAATGTTCCCATATGTGTCAGTTCTGCTGGAGGGTACAGGGACACGATTTTGAGGTCAAGGATTGGGCTGAACCCAAGGACATGTTGGACAATCTCATTGAGATGCAGAGAAAACTTATCACAGGATTCAACGGTGATGACAGGTGCTCGAAACAGATGTATGAGGAGGCCCGTAACCCCAATCAGGTCGCCATCTCCCTTGCCGGAGAACCGATTACATATCCGTATCTTTCAGATTTCCTTAAGGAATGCCATTCCAGAAAGATGATGACCTTCCTTGTCACAAACGGTACATATCCCGAACAGTTGGAGGCTTTGGATGAACTCCCAAGACAGCTGTACATAACAGTTGCAGCACCTAATGAGGAAGTTTACAGAAAGACATGTGTTCCTAAGATATCTGACGGATGGGAAAGGATCATGAAGACATTGGAGCTCCTTCCGTCACTGGATACACGTACGGTCATCAGGCACACATTGGTTAAGGGTTTGAATTTCGGTTGGGTAGATGAGTATGCGAAATTGGACAACATCGCATCACCGGATATGATTGAACCCAAGGGATACGTGTTCGTCGGAAGTTCAAGGATGAGGCTTTCGATGGATTCGATGCCTTCATTTGATGAGATTAAGGATTTCTCAGAACAGTTGGGTGAAAGGACAGGAATGTCCATCGTGAAACAGAAACCAGACAGCCGTGTTGTCCTTTTAGGAAAGGAAGGGCTCGAGACCGATGTACGCAAGTACTACGGTCTCGATGATTGAATTTAGAATTTGCTTCCGATTGCCAATGCTTCGGCCATGACGTCTGCGTTCTCGGCTGCTACGTTGGGTGCGAAGCCTTCTTTCATGACAATCTTGCCGACAGGCTGGAATTTCAGGAAGTTTGCAAAGACACCTTCGATGTTGTTTGCGATTGCAACTGCACCGTCGTATCCTCCGCCGCATGTGACTGCGACTGCAACCTTCTTTCCTGCTTCGATGTTGGGGACGAAGTCTGCTCCGAGGTATCCGTAGAGCCTGTCCTCGAACATTCTGTACTGTGAAGCGGGCTGTCCGAAGTAATCGGGTACTCCGATGATGACTCCCTCTGCTCCTCTGATCTCTTCGAGGATCTCTCCGATGTCGTCCTTAATGACACATTTTGCTGCTTTCTTACAGCCCATGCATGCCTGGCATCCTTTCTTGTTCTCCAAGTCGTTGATGCGGTAGACTTTGACTGATTTTCCGTTCTTCTCTGCTCCCTCTGCCATCTTCAATGCGATGGTATCGGAGTTTGCTCCCTTTCTGGGGGATGTCAATACTACTACAATGTCTGCCATTGATATCAGTTACAAAATGTTACTTAGTGGATATAAAGATATCGTATATTAATACTTGAAATGTAATTACAGTAACATGGAGTTCACAGAACCTAGAATGAACTGTGCCATTGATGCCACCATGTCCCTGATTGAGGGCAGATGGAAGACGGTCATCCTGTGCAGACTGTACAGAGAGGACAGGCCGTTGAGATTCAGTGAACTTTCCAGCGGTATCGAGAACATTTCTTCCAGAATTTTATCTAAACAGCTCAAAGAGATGGAGAAAGATGGGTTGATTATCCGCAGCGTATATCCTGAGGTTCCTGTCCGTGTTGAATATGCACTTACGGAAAAGGCATATTCATTGATGCCGATAATGAAGATGATGGCCGAGTGGGGACTGAACAATGCATTCTCCAACCGTGTGAAGTTCGACGATTCAATTCTTGTTTAATCGTTCGTATTATTACTCAGTATGATATTCCTCATCTATGGCATCGTACCGTGTGAATCTTGTATCTACTCTCGAAGCTAGCTCCGCTTATGACCGTTGCAGGAACGGACAGTTCTTCTCTGCTAAAGGTGACATCTACGGAGTATGTGTGAAGCTTATCACTTCTTCAAAGACCAATATCGAGATGTGGACAGATAATTTCGCACCTATGGGCGAAGGGATAAGGTCACACGCAATGATCATAGTACTGGACGATCCTGAAAGGGGTGTTGAGGTGGATTATGATCCCGTTACATCAATTGCAGTTCTGTACAATTTCGATTACTACGGATGGATCAAGAGTATAGCATTGGCAGTTGCCACCGATATTTTGGAAGATTCACATAACATATTCGCAGTCCACGGTGCCGCGTTGGATCTTGACGGAATCGGAGTATCTCTGATTGCACCTTCCAAGACAGGAAAGACTACACAATCCTGGGGTCTTTTAAGAGTGGATAATGCACATCTCATTACCGACGATTGGTTCTTCGTGAGGTTAACAGAAGGAAGGCCCAGAGTATTTGGTTCCGAGAAGAACTGTTACATCGATGCGGACATAGGTGACGTATGGGATGAATATAAGCCGTTGGTCAATCAGACCCATTTCGACAATAAAGGAAGAGGAATTGCCAATGTACGTTGGGTTATGGGTCCTGATTCTGTTGTAACCACTGTTTCCATGAGGAATGTCGTACTTCTGAAACGTGACAAGAATGATTCCGAGACAGTCAGGAAACTGAACGTAGATGATGCCTTGGACTATCTGGTATCCAACGATTTCTGCAATCCCCATCAGATGATAAGGGATGAGAGGAAGATGAAGATCAGAACAGAGTTCTTCAGAAGATACCTTTCAAATTGTGAGATCTTTATGATCAATACAGTCAAGAGTGCTGAGGAAACTCAGGATCTCATCAGAGAAGCATTGGGAATCCAGTAAGTGAAATCATGAAGAGAGCGTTATACTTCGAGTGTAATTCCGGAATCAGCGGAGATATGGCAGTCGCTTCGCTGCTGGATTTAGGTGCAGACAGGGGAGTATTGATGGATGCTCTCTCATCACTGCATCTTGACGGATTCACTGTTGAGATAAAGGATGTTGTTAAAAACGGCATCAAAGCATGCGATTTCGATGTGATTTTGGAACACGACAATCACGATCACGATATGCATTATCTTCACGGAAAGACCGCCTGTCAACTGTCTCACCATCACCATCATCACGGAAGAAATCTGCCTGAGATTTTAGAGATAATAGATCATTCAAACATGAACGGTGATGCAAAAAAGTTGGCATCCAGAATATTTACGGTAATAGCAGAAGCGGAAGCTGAAGTTCACGGTAAGACAATCGATACCGTTCATTTTCATGAGGTAGGGGCTGTAGATTCTATCGTGGATATTGTGTCATTTGCAGTATGTTTCGATAATTTGGGATTGAATGAAGTGTTCATACCGTATCTTTGCGAAGGTAACGGAACAGTAAGATGTCAGCACGGAATACTGCCCATACCTGTTCCCGCCACTGCAGAAATCGTGAGAGTCAACGGGTTGAATCTGAGGCAGACCGATGTGATGGGGGAGCTGGTGACTCCGACAGGCGCAGGCATCGCTGCAGTCGTAAAGACCAAGGATAAACTGCCTAAGGAATATTCAATAGAAGCTATTGGCATCGGTGCAGGTAAAAGACAGTATGAATGTTCGGGAATACTTAGGGCAATGATCATCGGATATGATGATACATCCGATACTGCAGTGAAGATAGAGACAAATGTAGATGACTGTCCCGGAGAGATATTGGGTGCAGTGATGGAGGATCTGTTTTCCATCGGAGTAAAGGATGCATTTTATACGCCTGTATTCATGAAGAAGAACAGGCCTGCTTACATGATTACCGTGATATGTGACGATTCGTTGGTGGCCGATGTAGAATCGATTTTATTCAGAGAGACTACAACAATCGGTGTCAGGAAAGAACCGGTTGAAAGATCTATTCTTGAAAGGAGAATCATTTCTGTTGATACGGAATTCGGCGGAATATCAGTTAAAGTCTGTAATTCTCCGGATGGAATCAGATATTATCCTGAATTTGATTCTGTAAAGGACAGAGCACGTGAATCCGGAAGATCATATAAGGAAGTGTATGAGTCTGCCGTGAAATCAGCAACGGCTACCCATGGTAAAAGATAACTGAATCGAACTTCAGAATCCGATTCAGGAAGTGTTTTTAGTTCGTGAATACGAATCCGGAGCTTATTTAAAAGAAGCTGTAGAACAATGCTACAACAACAGCTGCTGCGATTGTTGCGATTCCTACGAATGCTAATGTTTTGCTCTTCATGATGGTGAATGGTACAAGATTGTTAAATAGGTTTTGTGTGAAACCGTCTGGATAAGAAAAAGAAGAAAGTATGGGTCCCCCCATACGTTTAGTTTACCACTTGGGTTTGATACCTGAATACAGTAACAATCCGAAGAATACTGCACAGAGTCCGATTGCCAACACTCCGAAAACGGCACCGAATCCATCGGATTCAGGAATACCTTCTGTGTACAGTTCATACTCGATCTGGAAACAATCCTCAGAGTTTGTAATGATTGGTGCTGCCATTATGTAGTATTCTTTAGCTATTGATGTAGTGATATCTATGAGAACTTCGTCCAGAAGCAGAACCTTATCTCCTTTTGTATCTACGAGATACATCATATATTTTGACGAATCATAATCTACTGCAATTTTTGCATTTGTATTCGCCGTCAGATAGAATGCCTTTTCTGTATTATCTGTAAGTTTTTTTCCGGTTCCTGCGTATGATCCGTCGATATAGAAAGTGGGTTCGTACAAATCAATTACATTACACAATGTATAAATCCAAACTTTTCCACCTGATTCGGATTTGAAGTCATATACATTCGGATAGTATTCGTACGGGATGCTGGTGATGCTCTTGTCTATAATTTCTCTTTTGAATTTATTTGCACTTTCCTCATCAACAAAAACATAGTTGTTTCCGTCAGAACCGATATAGTGGTTTCCGGCACTTACATTAACAGTAAAAAAGTACCATCCAAGTGTCGTAGAGCCTGTATTCTTTTCCATTTCTGCATTTTCATCGATGTAATTCAGTTCCTTATCGGGACTCATACTGTAGTATGTAAGAAGCGGATAAGGGCTCCAACCGTGATTGTTTGTGAAACGGTATTTTCCTTTCTTGTCGATAGTCACTTCTTTGGATTTTCCAGCTTCAAAGCTATCTACAACGGTGCCGTTACTGCTTTTTTCAAGCGAACCGTTTCTGCTGAATTTGAAAGTGTATTTTCCTGGTTCGAGTTCAAGTTCAGTATTGGGCCACTCATAGCTGTATGCATAGAATTCTCCGACATGACTGTATGTGTCGGTTTCAGGAATGTTAGTGATTTTACATTTAATTGTTGTGTTTATATCGCTGTAAGACATGAGATATGCATTTTCACAATCATAAGGTATGTAGATTTCATCACCAATGTAGTATTCTTCATCTCCGATGCAGAGGTATGTGCTATATACATACTGAGGTTCGATGAACTCAAATTTCAGCGGTCCAGCTTTCAATGAGAGTTTGGTGTAATCCGAAGCAAAATCATTACCCGGACCAAATATCTTGATTTCATATTCGGTTCCAACAGGTATCTCATCAATGATCTGATTGTCATCTTCAGTTTCAGCATCAGCATTTTCATTGAATATGCAGAAGACAGCCAAAGATGCAATCAATATTGTCAAAATAATCAATGTCTTGTCTTTCATTACATATCCCTCCTTTTGATTATGAAGAATCCTCCTGCAAGACAGGCTATTCCCAAAACTATAGACGTGAGAATCATTACGATGGCGTTCATATCCATGGTAATGGGTGTCATTAATTGACCGAATGCCAGAAGAGACAGACAATTCATGTTGAACATTGCCGAAATTACAGGTTGACCTAGGCTTGCCATAGCAAGGTCTGGGCCGGCAACAGGCAAATACAAAAGCAGGTCACCTAGTGCAGACAGAGGTTCCTTGAATGAAGAGAGTGCTTCAACATTGGGCAGGAATTTGACTAAGATGATGAGTGCCGGCAATGCAATGGCCAGGAACAAAATCGCCCTCATGCTGGAACCTCTCTTAGAATGTGCACTCATCATGTACGTGAATGCACAGAAGAAGAATGTGGATGCCATCATAACCAACAGGGATTTGAACAAAGGCCCGGAATATGTTGCATCGGTTCCGCCCATCAGAGCCATCAATATCGAAATACCGTAAGCTGCTGTTATAACTCCCCAGCAAAGAGTCAATCCTGCAAAGAATTTACCGATGTAGAATGCGAATCTGGACATAGGTAGTGGCAGAGAGAAGTAAATTGTACGCTCATTGTATTCACGTGGGAGCATTGAACCGCATACTGTAGTACAAATGAACATGGATATTATGGGCATTGCCATCAAACATGTAGAGATGTAGATGTTGGTTACATGACTGTTCTCTACTTCCATCAGATTATTAATCAACACAATGTAAATTATCGGAATGAGTGCAAGAAGAACCAGAAGTCCCCATACGGTCTTTTCCTTTGTAAATCTCTTCATCTGTGTCAGATAAGCGATCCAGATTTGTTTGATATTGGATGGCAGCTCGTATGAGACATCCCTGTGTGCATCAGCATCACTGAGAGTTCTCTCAGCCTCATCGTAATCGTCCTTGATAGTCTCTACAGGTGCGGATTTCCTGAACATCTTGGTGAAATCAAATTTCTCCCCGCCGTTCTCTTTACCGAAAGGCTTCATTTTACATTCACCTCCCCGTCGTCGGTGAGCTGCATATACAGACTCTCGATATCTGCACCGGATTCATTCATCGACAGCAGTCTGAGTTTGTGTCTGTATACCATATCAACGATGTCAGCCTGCTGTTCGTCCGTTCCGATGAATCTGAACTTAACAGATTTCTCTCCGGTACGTTCCAGGGATGAAACGCCCTGCATATGTTCAATATCGTAGACGAAAGTGTTATCGAATTCAGTCAAAGTCTTAAGTTCGATGTCCACACCTCTTGCATCCATTGCTGCGTTGTGGATCAAAGTGTTCACATCACCGCTGATGATCTTCTTTCCGTGGTTGATCATCGTCATGGATGTACACATCTCAGAGACTTCTTTGAGAATATGAGTGCTGATAAGAAGTGTCAGATCTCTCTTCTTAAGATTGTTCAGTGTCTGTCTGATTTCAATCATTCCTCTGGGGTCGAGACCTGATGTGGGTTCGTCAAGGATAATAAGTTCCGGATTGGGAAGCATTGCCGCGGCAAGAGAGACTCTCTGCCTCATACCCTTTGAGAACTGACCGACGGGTTTGTCGCGCCATTTCCACATCCTTACTTCTTCAAGAACGTCTCTTGCACGGATCCTGATCTCAGGTTTTGACAATCCATGGATCATTCCCACATATTCCAACATCTCTGCGGGAGTAAAATTCGGATATGATTCGGGAGTCTCAATGACACAGCCTACGTGCCTCATAGCCTCCTTATGATTCATGGAGTCCACACCGTTTACCAGGATGGTACCTTCAGTCGGCGTCACCAACCCTGTGATTGCTTTCAGGGTCGTACTCTTTCCTGCACCGTTCGGACCGAGGAGTCCCATGAACTCTCCTTTCTTCACAGTCATGGACAGGTTGTCCACCGCAGTGAAAGAACCGTAACGCTTCGTGAGGTTCTGAACCTCCAATAAAGCGTGTTCGCTCATGAAATTTGATACAATTTTTGTGTATTTAATATGTGCATGTTTTCAGCAGTGAAAATGCATAAATTCCATCGCCGTTAAGATTCCAACAATTCTGTTAAGAATATGCCAGATTATTACAGAATAACAGGTACTGGACCACCCATTTCTATGGAGTCTTCAGTGACCGTCGAGTTATAAGCGAAGATGTTCACGCCTGATTTCTTTGCCAAGCGCAGTGCATCGGAGAATTCCGGATCTGTAGTATCATTGGGGGAGAACGATTCCACATCACTCATCTGAATAAGGAACACTATGCACGGTATGTATCCGTCCTTTTGAGATTCTATCAACTCAAGGATGTGTTTCCTTCCTCTTTCGGTGGGGGCATCGGGGAACATGACTTTATCATCAATTTCTAAGGTAACTCCTTTGACCTCGATCAGATATTTGTTCTCAGAATCTTCCGCATAGATGTCTATTCTGGAATTTCCGTATCTGTATTCTCTTTTGATGTATGTCACTGAAGAGAACAGAGGAATTTTCTTTAGATAGTGGGCAACAGTATCATTCGGAATCTGGCTGTCGATGTTTATTAGTCTGTTTCCTTTTCTTACAGTGACAAGATCGTATTTGGTCGATCTGTTTGGATTATCTGAAACGGCGAGAAAGACTTCGACACCGTCAATCAGGAGTTCTTTACATCTTCCGGTATTTTTCACATGACATTTTTCGAGAATACCGTCGATTTCCACATAGGCTATGAATCTGTTAGGTCTGCTTCTGAAAATTCCGCGGACAATTTTGTCATAACCTATGGCCATGTAATAGTGAAAGGATTTAGGATATTTGTATATGCGTCAGATATAGTCCGGACTGTTGATTAGAGTGAGTTTTTGGTTCTACTGTAGCTTGAGTAGAGTATGGATTACGGTAGAGAAAAATTTATTATGATTTATTTTCTTCAAAATGTTATAAAAATATTTATTACGTTTTATTTATCTGAAATCAGTGAGAGTATCATGTTAATCAGAAGAAAAGATTACATGGACCGTCTCGGATTGGGTTCGGAAGACGGCATAGATATAGTAAATCTATATGGTTGGCTACTAAATGATTGAATTGTTGTTTACAGAGTATCCGGCAATTCATCCTGAAGTTCACGCAGTTCGTTGAGACATCTTACGAATTCCTGATGTTCTCTGTCTGCAGCTTCTCTGAGTTCCAATGATAACTGATGACATTGGTCTGCCAATGATCTTGCAGCATCCACTTCAAGTCTGATTTTCTCAATCTGTTCGTGGATTGCCTGTGATTTTGCATGATTCTCCACAACTGATCTGTGGTAAGCGTCCCTTTCCTCTTTCATCGCACCGAGGTCCCTGACGCCGTTGGCCTTTGCCTCATTGATTTTTTCTGTAAGGGATTCACGCTGAGCCTTAGCCTCTCTGGTCAATTGATTGAAATGATCCCTTTCGGTTTTCAGTTCATTGATCTTTGACATATGTTTTCTGGAGAGTTCTTTGTAATTGTCCCTCTTCATCTGCTGTGTCCTGGCCTGTTCCTGATAGTTGTCCCTCTTTTTCTTGTGGTTGTTGAGTTCTGCGTTCTTCTCTTTAAGGAGTTCATTGAGGGTCTTCAGTTCTTCATCAATGGTCATATCGTTCACCAGGAGTGTTTGAATGTCATAAGGCATCCGACATACATCTTCACATATTTCGGATGTTTCAATGTTGCTATGATTCCGCCGATGTAGATGTTCTTATGTTTCCTGAAAGTTTCGGATGCTTCTATGAATTCCTTATCGGTCCATTTTTCCATGGAATATCTGAATTCCATGAATCTTTCTGATGAAAGAATATTTTTCTTCCACCATTTCTGATATTGTTTTTCGCTTCCGGTTATGATGGCTTTGGCGCATTCCATTCCGGATACCATTGCAATCCTCAGTCCGCCAAAACTTATGGGGTTGGGCATTCCTGCGGCATCTCCGCAGAGGTATGCGTTGTTATCAGCTATCAGGGGAACGCTGCCGTAGGGAATGTGACGGGAACCGTGAGACACGGCATCGGTAAGATCTGCCATGCCTTTGACGGATCCAGCGTTTGTTCTGTTTCCCGAAGGGAAGTCCCATTCATACATTCCTTTGTACTTTTCTCCCAGGAATATCCTGAAGCTGCCGTTATTGGGGCGGTCGATTATACATTCGGTGACAGGAACCATTCCTTTCGGTTCAGTTTTGAATATGTCTCTTCTGACAACGGAATGTGCACCGTCACATCCGACGATTACATCAAAATGCATCGTTCCGTTTCTTCCGGTATGTACATTGAAACCGTCGTTCCTTTCGACTTTCAGTACATTATCCTGAATGAATACGCACCCTGCATCGGAACATTTCTGTTTCAGATCCAAGAGGAACGGGACTCTGTCGACAACTGCACCATCGATCTTCATGATCACGTCCGTATTTCCGGGAAATGAAAGTACGGTTTTGTCGACCCTGTTGATTATGAACTTTTCATCGATGTACTCCAACTGTCTGAATGCTTTCAGGCTGATTCCCGCTCCGCAGACAGAATGGTATCTTCCGTATCCGCTTTCAGAGAATCTGTCAATAACTGTTACATCATGGCCTCTGTCTGAAAGATACAGTGATGTGTAAAGTCCTGCGGGACCTGCACCTACAACGCAGATTCTCATTCAGATTCCTCCTTAAGTTCAGGCGGGAATTCTTCTCTGAAGATGCATGTGTGTATTGTTGCACCATCGGATTCAGTGTTATAATCGCTGATTATAGGTTTATTTCCGTGATATTTACCGATGATTCCTGAAATTAGACCGTCTATCATGTATGCAGATATCAGCCCGTCAGGCATTTCATTCGGAATTGTGAACTGTATTGTTAGCGGGGATATACCTGTACAAACAGGTGAGAGATTTGCATAAATATTAAGACCGATGACATTCTGGATTGCGTCTAAAGGTGACGGCGGTAGCTCATAACTGTATTCGATGTCAGCGAAATAATCGCCGAAGAACTTGGCAAGGTCTTTACTGTCGAATCCAAGTTCGATGAGGGATGTTGCAGAGTATTTCACAATATCGTCCAGGAATTTGTGGTTGGCTGTTTCGGAAATCTTGCTTGTGTACTTATTGAAGTCCAACAGTTTCTTGTTACGCCTCAGAATGACAGTACATGTCTTTTTCAGATACAGTGCACCGGACGGAGCGTGATATGATTTGATTATTCCCTTGTCCATCAGAGTTTTGATATGCATGATTGTGGTGGATTTAGGGAACAGAAGTGCAAGAATTACTGTCTGCATCGGAATAGGGCCTTCGGACAGCATATCGATGATCTTCAGTTCGGCATCGTTCATCACAATGGTTGTATTCTTTCCTTCGGGGATGACGAACATGAACTGTGAATTATCATCTTCTGAGGGTACGATGTCTTTGATATGTTTGATCGACGGATCCAGGGATTCGAAGATGACCGTGAAATGATTGTGCTGTTCGCCGACTTCTGAATATTTTTCGGTGATGTATCTGTTATAGATTATTTCATATGTTCCTATGACCAGGCCTATGAATGAGTTCAATATGAGTCTGTTTTCATCACGAATCTCGGATTTCAGGATGAGTTCCATTTCGATGGTATTTTCATCGGATGACAGTGTATGAACCGAACATTTCAGGGTGTATCCGTCGAAAAATTCAGAATAGACGTCTTCGGGTCTGTCGAAACCGAACTGATCGATAATGTATGATGCAGACCTTCTTCCGAATCTTCTGATCATATTTTTGAAATCGATACCTGTTTTGTTGAAAAAGAACTGCTGTGATATGAGCGATGCAGCGAAATTCTTATCCGAACCCTCTTTCCAGAATTTGGCAATCTTATTTTCGGCATCAATGTTAAAATCTGAGTAAGCGGCGGAAAGTACTACATGGGATGATGACGTGTAATTGTATGTCTTTCCCGAGGCCTTTGTCTTTCTTATAAGTCCTTCCTTAACCATCTTTCCCAGGATGAAGTAAAGTGAGGATTGAGGAATCTCGGTATTAGAACAGAGATCCAGAGTACTGAACTCTCCTTTGCCGATTGTTCTGAGCACAGTAAGATACTGAAAATCCGTGACCGGAATGACTCTGCCGTCATCAGTAATCCTGACCTCAAAATCGTCATCCGGTGCCCTCATGAGATATACGATATTGTTCGAGTATTTCATACCTGTTCCGTGTTTTCAGATTATAAGTCGTTCGGAATCGGATGATGATTATGCTCCATGCATGCAAATTTCCATTTTTCAGAACTTATTATATACTCGAAACGCAGAGTAATTCAATATGTATCTGTCGAAATCCATCGATGAAATCTATTCTGAAGTCAAGGGATATGATGTCGCTCTCTGCAACGATGCTCCTTTGGCATTGGCATTGAACAACCGCATCGATGTTGCAAAATTAGGCAGATTTGCAGTCACTCCGAGGCAGATCGTAAGTGAGATGGCAATCAAACTTACAGGTAAGCCGATTATCGATGACATCACTTTGGTGAAGAAAGTTTCCGATGAAACAGGATACAGTATCAAATATGTTCATGCCGAAATCGAGAACATTAAAAGAATGATGAGGTTCACATCCACTCCCGAGAAGTATCTCGGAAGGAGATCGAGGAATGTATTGGCATCCTACAGGCAGTACAACACCTTGGAGAACATAATGCAGAATTACGATTTCACTCAGAACCGTTTCTTTGAAGGAAAATCGGTTGTGGTAGTCGGACTGAATCTTTTCGATAATTTGGATAAGAACATCCTTCCGAAGAATTTTGATGAGGTTGATATCACCTCATGGGATGAATACAGGATGGATGAGGTCAGGATAATCGGTAACAACAGACAGATAGCAAAATGTGCCGTCGATATTGTCAAAAGGACCAAACCGACAGATGTAGCTATTGTTTTCGACACCAGTGATACAATGGCAGATGCGGTACGTTCCGCACTGTACCGCAGTAAGGTTCCGTTCATCAATTCACTGACCGTGAGGGATCTGAACAGTGTAAGGGATTTTTTGGAATTTCTTACATTTTCACTCACATTCGATACAATATCTGTCAGTAAGGTAAGGGAACTGATCTCCGCATACGGAGGAAAACTATTCTCGAAATATGATAAGTATAATCTCTCCGCATATCAGAAGACCGGAGATATCAAGGACGAAAGGACGTTAGAATTGCTTGGATTGATGGAAAACATCGTTGATTTTACATTCCACGAAGTCTGTATGAAGGCAGTTCCCGCCAAGGAAAGAGGAAGTATCGTTCTTCTGCTTTCACAGATGGAATGTTCCGATGAGTATGTTTCATCCGATATCGTTGACGATCTGATCTATGCGGTAAACAACATAGGCAATCTTACACACAACGAACAGATTCCTCAGGAGGAGAAAGAGGGTGTTCTTCTCGTTGACTGTAAACGTTCGGTTTTCATCGACCGCCCTATTGTTGTGTATGCAGGCATGAGTACGGAATGGAACCGTGACCTGAAGGAGTTCGACTTCCTTTCATTGGGAGAGAAGATGGATGAGGATGAGAGAAACGATCACCGTTTCTCATCCCTGATGCAGCAGGGCTCTGTCAGATTCTATTTAGCAAACAGTTCAAAGAACGGTAAGAAGGCACAGCCGTGTATCCATTTCATAAGATCGGTGGAAGATTCAGACGGAATCTACGGTTTTGAAGATTTAGCTGATAAGGTAATAAACGGTCCGTGGGAGGTCGTTCTTGAGGACAGGGGATTCACTGCAGATTCCGCTGTCATAGAACAGAGTATTGAGATTCCCCGTCCGTTCTCACAGTCATCATACAATGATTTCATCAAATGTCCAAGGATGTATATGATCAACCGTTTGGTCAGTTCTCCTGATAATACACATACATTGACAGGAAACATGATCCACTCATATGCGGAGTTCCGTGCTTCATATCCTGATCTTGCAAAAGAGAACGGCCCCGATTATTATGCAAAGATGATAGCCGAGAGATGCGCAGCCCTTACATCAGTCAGTCTGACAGATGTGGAGCGTTCCAAGATTACTGCTGCCGTAAGGGCTGTAGACACATTCATGGAAAGGCGCGGAATAAAACCGTCAGAATATAAGTTAAGAGCAGGTTCGAAACAGGAAGTGAATATGTTCCTGGAACATCACGGGCTGAATGAGGTTGGGGATTGTACAGAGGTACAGGTCACATCGGCACAGTCCCACATGACAGGTGTGTTGGATCTGATATGGAACGATATAATCTACGATTTCAAGACAGGCAGCATTAAGAAATCATCGGATTTGGAGAAGTCAACCACATTCAGCGATAAAGGTGAAGGCAAGGACTATCAGGCATTGTTCTACCTCACACTGATGGATAACAAGTTCCGCGGAAGGGTGGATGAAATGCAGTTCATATTCACTCTGAATGATTATTACATGAATATCATCGAAGGCGGAACCGGAAACATCGGAATTACAAGTGTAGTTCTCGTAGACGATCTCGGGGATGGAATTATCAGATTCCATGATGACATATACAGTCCTAAGACATATTCAGAAAAAGGCGTGGATGCTAAGGAAGTAATTGACATCTGCAGAAGTTACGGTGAACCTGATGATTGGGCAGAGAATCCTTCAATCATAGCTGAACTGAGGGAGCGTTATAAATTGAGCAAGAAAGACGCCGAAGGGGCCTTGAAAAAGATAACCAAACTATATTCTAAAGGCAGATTCTCCAATGGCAAGTATCTTGTAATCACATACAGGGAATTAGAGGAATTCAAGGAGCGCATAGCTTCGGATTACGAGAGACTCAAAGAATATCAGCGGTTCGGATTCCCTGCAGAACCGACGATATCCTGTGATAAATGCTACTGCAGATCGATTTGTACTGCAGAACCCCACATAGGAGGTGAAGAGAATGTCTCTGAATGATAATCAGAAACAGGTTGCCGAGACATTGAACGGCCTTCTGATGGTCGATGCAGGGCCGGGAACCGGAAAGACACACACCATTGTTGAAAGGTATGCCAATCTCGTGAAGGACAAGGTTCCTGTAAGAGACATACTGATGGTCACATTCACCAGAAATGCTGCTGAGGAGATGAAGGACCGTATCTCCAGAAGGATGAGGGATTATGCCAAAGAACTCCGTGACAGCGGTGACCGGTATGCAGCCGAGGATATCGAAAAATCCATCTCCGATATCAGAACATCCACATTTGATTCATACTGCAGCAGGATCGTTTCAAATTCACCAGAGTTCGTTAGTGATTTCTTCGGATTCAAGGAAACACTGTCAAGGAATGCAAGACTCATTGAGAATGAATCTATGAATGTCGATTATTTCACTTCATTCTTCAATTCATTCGTTAAGGAAAAAGGAAGGCTGTATGTCAAAGAAAATATCAACGTCCCTGCACTTTTTGCCGGAAATCCCGAGTCATTATTCAAACTGATCAGTAAATTGATGTCAAGAGGCATCATTCCTTTGGCAGATTACGATTGGTTCGGAAACGGATTGGAAATCCTCATGGGCGATCAGGATGAGATGAGAAACATCCTCGATTCAATGTCCTTCAGTAACGGCATCTACGATCATATTAAAAAATTGTTAAAAGAGGACTATACTTTCCTTCCGAACATCTCACCGTTGACAGACAATGACGGAATGATAGAATTGGTTGTCAACGAGGATAGAAAACTTCTGATCTACTTCATCCATGACATTTACTACAGTTTCATCAAAAAATCCGTTTCCGATAATAGGCTGACATTCGGCCTTAATGCTTTGTTCGCATTCATCGTGTTGTATCAGGACCAATCAGCCAGAACATTCAATTCAGTAAGATATCTGATGATCGATGAGTTTCAGGATACCAATGAGATGCAGCTGATGACCAGTCTTATGCTCCTCAATGAAGGCAATCTCTGTGTTGTCGGGGATTGGAAACAGGGAATTTACGGATTCAGGGACGTATCCACTGACAATATCAGAAAATTCAGTAAAAGGATTGTCGAATTCGGTGACATACTGAACAATGACGGTGAAGAAAGGGTCCGTTTCGATACCCGTTCAAAAGTATTCGCCATCGCATTACGTGAGAATTACAGAAGTTCGTCTTTGATACTGGAGAATGCTTTCAGATCGATGAACATCGCAGGTTCGGATCGTGAAGCAGATACAATGAATCTGATCAGCGATGATGATCTTGTTCTTCTGGATGCCAGGAACGATGATACATACGGCTGCAATACGGAATTCGAAGCATTCTATTCCGAGGATGAAGAAGAATACAATGATATCGTCGACCGTGTGAAGGACTATCTGTTCAGCGGAAGATACAGTGTATGTTCAGAAGACGGACTGAGGGAGCCCAAACCCAGCGATATCGGAATTCTGTTCAGAACTATCAACGGATGTCTGAAAGCCTACAACGCCCTCAGGTCGGCAGGAATTCCTGCGTACCTTCAGGGTGACGACACAATCATGGCAACGAGGCCCGGAAAACTCGTTCTTGCATGGCTCAGATACGTAAACGATTTCCGTGACAAGAACGGACTGACGGCAATCCTGATTAATGAGGGATATACGATAACCCAGATCAGAAAGATACTCAAAGATAATCAGAACGTTCCTAAGTATATCGTCGATGAACGCAACTACCTTCTGAGCAAGAGAAAACGTCCAAACGATCTGATAACATCCATCATGGCATTTCACAGAATCGGAGAATCCGATGATGCGGAAGCAGATATCGCACAGACAATCATCAACATAATATCATTGTCATATTCCAATTCACTCGTCACAATCTCCGACATCATAAGACTAATAGAGAATGATTTGGAACTCAATACGAAGTATGCTGTTGAACAATCCGCAGACAAGAATGCGGTTATGATACAGACCATGCACAAGTCCAAAGGACTGGAATATCCGTTTGTGATAGTCGGAGGTCTGAACAAAGGTGTCATGCCTTCAACTCAGGGAGATAAGTCACCGTTTATCATCGATGACATATTTGGTTTCAGAGTATCCAAGGAATATCAGACCATAGTCGATGATACAGGAGTGGAGTTCTCAGGAATCCTTCCGTCCTGGAGATTCAAATTCATCAAAAGTCTGACAATCAGGAATTACGATGAAGAGCGCAGGCTCATGTTCGTTGCAATGTCAAGGGCGAGACAGTATCTCACACTCATGGGAAGAGGGGACAAACCGTCTATGTTCCTGAAACATTACAATCCCACGAATTACAAAAAATCCGGCATAGAAGTTGCCGATGTGGAAAGATTTAACGAGATGTCCGAAGTTCCAAAGATTCCTGAATATGTAGGAAGGAGGATGAACATCTCAGTTCACGACCTTACGGAGATGGAACCGGAAATTGAGTGTGAATCAGGAGATTCTACAGATAAAGGTGACGGAAAAGAGTACGGAAATCTGGTTCACAGGATGGCGGAACAGATGGCATCCGGCATGCCGTACGATGAACTGCCTGAGTCGGAGAATATCAGGGCAATACTCAATTCAATGAAGGATTCTGTAATTCTGACCGAGATTCATTGTTCATTACCTATCAAGGATGTTACATTGAGGGGGATAATCGACGTCATTGGAGACTTCGGCGACCGTATTGAGATACATGATTACAAAACGGACAGGAATGAACGTTATCTCAACCAATACAAGCTTCAGATCAGCATCTATGCCCATGCCGTATCACAGGCCAGAGGCGTTCCTGTTACGTGCTACATAGATATGGTCTCCCTCGGACGCAGTATTAAGGTGGAGCCGTTGTCAATGGATGAAATAGAGAAAAAGGTTGAAAAATACCTTTTTAATATTCGTATTAGCAATGTTACGGACCTTAAATCTAAGAGAGTTAATCTTTAAATAAGAGGTATATTACATATTTTTATGGTCTCTTTGAACGGTCTCACCACGGAGGAAGTCAATGAAAGGATTTCCAGAGGTGAAGTCAATCTTTCTTCTCAGAATGAAAGCCGTACTTACGGCGACATCATAAAGTCGAACGTATGTACAAAGTTCAATCTGATGCTCTTCGGTCTCGGTGCAGCGCTTGTCATATTGGGCGAGCCTCTTAATGCCCTTGCCGCTACGGGAGTCATCATAATGAACGTCCTCATCGCCACAGTACAGGAATGCAGGGCGAAAAGACGTTTGGATAAGATTGCACTGCTTTTGAGACCGAAAGTCACCGTTGTACGTAACGGTGAGAAGATCGTAATAGATCAGAAAGAGATCGTTAAGGATGATTTGATTTATCTTGAGGCCGGAGACCAGGCTTTAGTCGACGGATTCCTTGTCCATCAGGATTATCTGGAGATGGATGAATCACTTCTTACAGGTGAATCCAGGACCGTCAGGAAATCCGACGGTGACCGTATCTATTCAGGGTCGTTCTGTATTGCCGGAGACGGATATTTTCAGGTCGATGCATTCGGAGACGATTCGTTCGCTTCACAGATGCTCTCAAGTGCGAAAAAGCATGTCGTGAAGAAGACTCCTCTGCAGATGGAATGTCAGACCATCATCATGATGCTCATGGGAGTTGCGGTGCTGATGTCAGTCATCGCAACAATTGCAGCGATAATCTTAGGGGACACCCTCACGGACGTAGTAGTGATGGTTGCAGTCATCATTGAGATTGTACCTGTGGCTTTATTCCTGCTGATAGTTATCACGTATATGGTGGCCGCTGTACGTATGGCGGACAGCGGTGTACTTCTTCAGGTTTCTAGCTCTGTGGAATCCATGAGTCATGTGGACACAGTCTGTATGGATAAGACAGGAACAATTACCACTAACAAACTGAAGTTCAACGAAGCGTTTTCACTCTCAGATGAACATTTCACCGAGTACGTCAGACTCTTCGTCGGAAATGTCGGGGGAAAGAACCGTACAATCAATGCATTGGAGGACCACTACGGTTCAGTCGAAGCGGAGACACTTGAGGAGATAAGGTTCAGTTCCGAACGCAAGTTCAGTGCAGTGAAGCTCAGATACGAAGGAAAGGAATATTCGATGTACATGGGGGCAGGTTCCGTCCTGTGCAAACATATTCCTGATTCCGACGGAATTCTTGAAAAAATCAATGATTATTCATCCAGAGGACTTAGGACGGTCATGTTCGCAATGTCAGACGGCAAAGAGAATATGCTTTCCGAAAACTTTACACTGCCCGTACTCAAGCCTTTGGCCCTGTTCATTATCGAGGATGAGGTAAGGTCCGACTGCAGGGAGACAATCGATGTGTTCCTCAGGAACGGTATGGATCTCAAAGTCATATCCGGAGACGATCCCGTAACTGTCAATGCACTGTTTGATATCGCAAAGATTCCCGGTGAGAGGAAGATCATTTCCGGGGATGAGTTAGAGAGATTGGAAGGTCAGGAACTGGTCGATACGATATTGGAAACCAACATCTTCGGAAGAGTCAAACCCGATCAGAAGGAACTCATTATTAAGACTCTCAGGAAAGAGGGACGTTATGTCGCAATGGTCGGAGACGGTGTGAATGACGTCAAATCACTGAAACAGGCCAATGTGGGTGTAGCACTCGAGAGCGGAAGCGGAGCTGCAAGGTCAGTTGCCGACATGGTCCTTGTGAAGGACAACTTTGCAGCACTTCCTAAGGCATTGGTGGAGGGTAAGAGGACCGTTTCCGGAATGAGGGATATTCTCAAAATATACATTTCAAGGAACTTCACCTTGGCAATCATCATCGCATTGACTCTGATCGTACTCGGAACCATTCCGTTCAATCCTGTTCAGAACACATTCTATGCATTCTGTGCAGTGTCTGTGAGTTCGTTCTTCATGACTCTGTTCGCATCACCGTCGGACAACAACGACCTGATACTGCCTGCGGTTCTGAGGTATTCATTACCAACAGGATTGACTGTGTCACTGGTAGGTCTGTTGCTTTTCGCAGCCACTGAGTTCTTCGTGATGGAAGGGTTCATTGAATACGATGGATACAGCGCTGAAAGGATAGCAAGTGCCGTACTGATTATGTTCCTGTCCTTAAGCGGGGCATTGCAGCTGTTGGTCGTAAGGCCATGTTTCAAACTCTTCAGTCTTGACGGAGTCGTTTACAAGGATTACAGGCCATTGGCCCTGATGTGTCTGTTGATCCTGATAATATTCGCCGGATGCAATCTGGAGTTTGTCACAATGCTGATGGATGTTCCCATTTTAAGTCCGATGACACAGGCAATAGTATGTGCATTTGCCGTCGGTTGGTTGGCTCTGCAACATATTGTCATCCGTATTCCAAAACTGAATGTGGCGGAGAAATATGTCGATGAATGGTACCACAGGAGTCTTGACAGGCAGTGGGAAAAAGAGAGGAACTCCCAGTAGTTCCTCCCACTGCTTTCGGATGTAGCAACGGTTATAATCCGATTAAAGATACGGAATAATATGGCAAGAATCAGGGTCGGAGACTCGGAAGTAACCGGTGACGGAAGGATAGATGAGATTATGAAGTCTTCCGGTCACAATCCCGATGCTTATCTGTTCATAATGGAGGGTGTACCCGTTCCCGATGATACGGAAGTTTCCGGTGATGAGTTCGTTGATGCCATACGTGTAGCATCCGGCGGATGAAATCACTGTTTTTTCAGATATATCTCAGCCGCATTATCGAATAATGCTGCAAGTTTGGGATCGTCAGGTTCCGTGATTCCCAATTCTTTGATTTTGGATGATATGAATTTACAGACATCCTCATCATGAATCATCAGACACGGGCTGCATGACCAGACGTCTCCGAGTTTCTTCGTTTTGATCATCTCACCGAATCTTGTGTCGTGACACGGATAAAAGGGGCAATAGCAGAAGGTACAGTCCTGACCGTCATAATGGCACGGATAGTATTCACAGGATCTGTTCGGACCGATCCAACCCGCATCGATCTCCTCTTTGACCTTCTTCCTTATGCAGTCCATGAAGTCACCGTCTTTAGAATCGTATGTCGGATATAAGAAAGTGGCCTTCAGATATACCCTTTGTATTTACGCCGATTGGGAGATATTGTTGTCTGTGACTTGACTGTCTGTAACAATAGACAACCCTTTTTACCTGTAATACGATGTAGGAATATGGATGCACCAGATGACATTATTCTGCCTCCTGTTGATGGAGATTGGCTGAAGCGTGCCAAGAGGCGTTATAATGCTACATTCATGGGAGGGGAGTTCGACAGGGTTCCGGTGGACCCTATGATGCTCGCACATTCCACAGTTTGTTGTGGATTCACTATCAGGGACTTCTATGAGAAACCGATCCTGGCTGCAAAATGTCTTGCTTACACCCAGGAAGTGTACGATCTTCTCCCTGTCACGAAATACTATTTCGCACACCCGTGGTTGCCTGAATTGGGTATCGACCTTAAATTCATGGACATGACCGCCCCGGTTCCTACGAATGTAATTGTGAACGAACCGGAGGATGTCGACCTTATCCATATCCCGGACAAGAACGACATCATGAACGGATACACTTACAACCGTCTTGTCGGTGCGATGGATTACATCAAGGCTAACATTCCCGATATGTTCGTGCCGTTGGCTTACTGTCCGGAACCCGTAGGTGCAGGAGCCGAACTGTGCGGATTGGAACAGTTCCTCATGTGGACGGAGACCGAGCCCGATCTGTGTAAGAAGCTGATTGACATCTACATTGAAACAGCCGTAACCGGAGCCGAATGTATCGCCAACAGATACGGAATGGCATTGATCAATACCGGAGCGGTGTTTGAGAATAGTGATACTATGTCACCTGCCACGATAAAGAGGCTGTCACCTCCTGCTCTTACAAGTCTGGTAAAGAAATGTCTCACTAAGGGTGCGGGACCGCAGGTATTCTATCATTTCTGCGGAAACCACAAGGATGATTACCATCTGTATCCCGGTAACATAATATTCACTCCCTTCACTATCATGCAGATCGGATACTACGGGCAGGAATCATTCCCTGCGAAGATAATGAAGGAGACATTCGGACACTTCTGTGCAATCATGCCCTCAGTGGATACCAAACTGTTCGTCATGCCTGATCCCATGGCTGTATACAACTCAGCAGCCAAACAGGTAGTGGACGGAAGAGACAGTAAAAATGGATTCATCCTCGGTACCGCATGTGAGGTTCCGCCCTTTGCCCATCCGGCAAACATCCATTCTATGGTAAGGGCCGCAAAGGACTTCGGTTCATACGGAATGTGGTGATCTGATGGACATTCCTGTTAAATTCATTCATTGTGCAGATCTGCACTTAGGAAGTAAATTCGTCGGAGTGCTGTCCGACCGTCCTGAATTGGGAAAGATGCTGATATCGTCAACATTCGAAGCTTTGGACAGAATCGTTGACAAGGCGAAGGAAGAGAATGTCAATTTCGTACTGTTTTCCGGTGATGTTTTCGACGAAAGTAATGAGACCCCATTCACCAGGAACTATTTCGCCGAATCACTGAAGAGGATCGGCGTTCCCTGTTACATCGTGTACGGAAACCATGATTTCAGAAGGAAATGGGAGGATTCCATTCCTCTGCCGGATAACGCATTCGTATTCCCCACGGAGATAACTTCCGTTTACTATCCGAAGGAATCACCTGAAGTAGAGATCATCGGAGTGAGTTATTCAAAAGCCAATTCAGCCAAGAATCATGCCTTGGATTTTATGGGTTCGGAGGATCTGTACACAATCGGAATGATGCACTGCGATGTGGACATTCCAAACAGTCCGTATTCTCCCTGTTCTACTGCAGATCTCAAAGGAAGGAATGTGGACTATTGGGCATTGGGTCACGTTCACAAAGGTGGAATACTGTCAAAAGAACCCTATATAGTATATCCCGGTAACACACAGGGAAGAAATCCCAAAGAGATCGGGGAAAGAGGTGCATACATAGTCACCGTTTCCAACGGACGTGTCATTAAGATGCAGTTCTTCAATACGCAGTCGATTGTATGGTCGGATGCTGAGGTTTCCATAACGGGTGTAAAGAACATCACCGATCTGATGGATCAGATATCCTCTAAAGTTACTAAAGGATCGATAGTACGTGTAACTGTCACAGGTACGGGAATTCTGGACAAAAACATCAGAATGAACCGTTCCGATATAATCGAACTGATAGAGGCACGTACCGGATGCTTCTGTTCATCGATGGATGTCAAATCCTCACCCGAAGTTGATTTCGAGAAAAGGATTGAAGGTTCGGATTTCATTGCAGCCGTTTTGGAATACGGGAAGAGACTTTCTATCCTCGATAAAGGAGAACTGATAAACCTCATCTGTAAGACCGGTGGATCGGCATATCTCCGCAGCTATTATGAGGAGATGTCTGCCGATGAATTACGTCAGATTATCGACGATTCCGTGAAATACATCATCGAAAAACTTTCGGAGGTTGATGTGGAATGAAGATCAGACGTGTCAATATTGCTTCATTCGGACAAATAAACGGTTTCTTTGCCGATTTTTCAGAGAAGAATATGAATGTGGTGTACGGAGACAACGAGGCAGGTAAGACCACAATCTCCGAATTCATCAGAACCACTCTGTTTCCGGGAAAACCCTCGAAATATCCAGCTCCCAGGAAATCCGATACAGGAATGATAGAAGTTGAGATGGAGAACGGGGAGATCAAAGTCCTTGAAAGGGAATACAAGACCGTGAAAGAGAAGTACGGCAGGACTACGCCTGCCGAAGAAGTACACATGGACCATGAGACGTACAGGTCCATATCTTCTCTTGATTTGGAATTCCTCGGTAACAGCAAGATCATCTCCAGCGGCGAATACAGGAAGAAGTTCCTGACAGTACCCGGGGGAGAACACATCCCTGCTGTTTCAAAATCAATAGATTCACGTATGGATGAGCTTCTGAACAAGGAGCGTATCAGCGACCGTAAGATCATAGGAAAACATCTGAAGAACGTCAAATCCATCGATGAGGAACTCAATGCGACCAAGGAAAACCTTCACAAATACGACGCATTGGCATTGGAGAAGAGCAAGATCATCGAGAGTCTTTCTGATGCTAAGGAACTTCAGAACCAGGCCAAGATCGAAGGCGGACGTTTGATGGTCATGGATGCCCTCAGGGGTCAGATAGATACTCTTGACAGACTCAAGAAGGAGAGAGAAAATCTCAGTTATGCGGATGAACTCAGCGAAGAGGACATCACACTGTATGAGACACTTTCATCCAACTTAAGGGTGTACGACGGTCTTCTCGACGATTCCGAGGATACGGTTGACGGATTCATGTCCGCTTCCGAAGCCAGGGAATACATGAACATTGCCGATAAGATCGAGGCCATATGGGAGAAACGTAACAGGGTCGATACCCTTCACGGAGCAATGACGGATCTTTCCGCCGCTATCAACGATATCGAAGGTAAGATCGATATAATCCTTGAAAAGGCGAATCTCACCGAGGATCAGGCATCATCGATAATCGTTGATGATGAGCTGAAGGAAAGGCTGTCCCGTCCCAGAGAAGGCAGACAGATGCCGCAGATTGTAGAAAAGTTCATGGATTTCAGAATGAGAATTCCTGTAATCGCAATAGGTGCGTTACTGATTGTATCATTCATGATTCTTCATAATCCGATACCTCCGATAGCAGGAGGAATACTCATTGCACTGTCACTCATATATCCTAAAGTAATCAGTTCAATCTTTGACAAGAAGGATGTAGATCTTGACATCATGCTGATCACTAAAGGGTTCTCTGCAGGACTGCCTAAAGACGATGTCATCAGGAAGATGCATGCTATCGAAAAGATTGATGAACTTCTTGCCCGCAGAGCGGATGCAGAGGAAAGGCTTGCAAGAGCAACAGAGGAATATGTTGATCTTAAAGAGGAAATTTCAGAGACAACACTTCTGTTCGGAATCGATACCGGTTCCTTAAGAATCGATATCAACGACCTATATTCACAATACATTGCAGCGAAAAACGTCATGGATGCATTCAATGAGACCGACGGAATATCAGAGAAGAGGTTTTCCACCGAAAAGAAGTTGGAGGAACTCTTTGCAAAGTACGGTTCCGAATCGAACTTCAAGAAACTCATGGCCGACAAGGATCTGCTGAAGAAACTCGATCTGAAGATAGAGTCTGTGGAAGAATCTATCGAAGTCGATGTGGAGGTCTCTGTTGCTCAGGAGAGCGCTGTACCCGTAAAGGATGACCGCATCGATCCCGATTCCATAGTTGACGACCTCAACGTCCGTTTGGGTGAGATTACAGCGAATATGGACGCAATCATCAATGACAACACCGTCGGTGAACTGATGTACACCAAGGAATCGGAGACACAGAAGATCAGAGAGTATGCCAAGGAATGGGCAATGCTCTCACTGTCGGATACGATAATCGCCGAATGCTGTGCTAAGTTCTATTCCGATCTCCAGCCCACTGTCGTACGTACTGCCAATAGGTATCTCGAGCTCATGACCGACGGAAGGTACAGGCTTTCCAATGATCCGAGAGTAAGTGAGATAAGCATCGAGGACAGGAAAGGAGTTAAGATTGCAGGTGAGTGGAGCAGCGGATTGGCCGATCAGGTGTATTTGGCCGTGAAGATGGCCATTGCCAAGGAACTCGGTTCCGAGAAACTGCCCTTCATCATTGACGACGTCCTTGTAAGATTCGACGCAAGAAGGAAACAGGGTGCATGCCGTGCGTTGGCTGAATTCGCTATGGATCAGCAGACCATCATTTTCACCTGTGATTCCACCGTTCTGTCGATGTTCAAGATGATGGATGACGTCAGAATAATAACACTGTAGGGGTCCACCCCTATTTTTTTTTCTAAAATCACAGTACATTGGCGGGACGTCATTTGTGACGAAAAATTCACTGATATGTGTGATTTCTGCAAAAGCTTTATAATATTAACAATAGATTATGGAATTGAGGGTAGACGTACTATCTCCCTTGATTCACTGATTCACCATCACAATCACACTATAGGGCCCGATGTGCCCTGAGGTCCGATAATGACCTATATATGCTAGATGCAAGGAAGCATTAAAAAACAGGACGGGAAGATGTCCTTATGCATAGATTACCGTTTAACCAGCGGTAGTAATAGAATAGAAGGATCAAAGAGAAGAGATAGTTGACGTTATACCCCTAAAACCCAAGAGGGGTTAGAATGAACAGCATAGATCCTAACACAACAAAATATCTTGTTAAGGCTAAGCTCACTGCAGACGGAGTAGTCGAGAAGCCTGATGTTGTAGGCGCAATTTTCGGTCAGACAGAAGGTCTCCTTGGAGAGGAATTGGATCTCAGGGACCTCCAGAAATCCGGTAGAATCGGACGCATTGAAGTCGAAGTAACATCCAAGGGCGGAAAGTCCGACGGTCTCATTTACGTATCCTCAAGTTTGGATCAGGTTGAGACAGCAATTCTTGCATCCGCATTGGAGACAGTAGATCGCATCGGTCCCTGCAAAGCAGGAATCAGGGTTCTCGGAATCGAAGACGTACGTGTAACCAAGAGAGAACTCGTCGTCGAGAGGGCAAAGGAACTTCTCAATGAGCTCATGAAACAGAGCAAGGGAGCAGGAACCGACATCACAGAGACCATCAGGCAGAGCATTCAGGTCGATGAGATCACTTCATACGGAAAGGACCGCTGCCCTGCAGGACCCAACGTCGATGATTCCGAAGCAATCATCATCGTAGAGGGAAGGTCAGACGTTATCAACCTGCTCAAAGCAGGAATCAAGAATGCAATCGCAGTCGAGGGAACAAACATTCCCGAGACAGTTCAGCAACTTACTAAAGAGAAGGTTTCCACGGCATTCGTCGACGGAGACAGAGGAGGAGAACTCATTCTCAGGGAGCTTTTCCAGGTAGCAGATATCGACTTCGTCGCAAGGGCACCCCGTGCACACGAGGTTGAGGAACTTTCAGCAAAGCAGTTGGTTAAGTGTCTCCGCAACAAGATCCCCGGCGATCAGTACATGGAGATGAACGGATTCGCAGTCCACGAGGAAGCATCCGAACCTGTACCCGTACCTGTGCCCGCACCCGCAGTCCACGAGGTTGAGCACGAGGAAGTCAAGAAGGAGAGGAAGCCCAGAAGAGAGAGGCAGGAGAGACCCGAGCGTTCACTCCGCGGAACCGATGATGACGAGCCCGTCAGGGAGAGGGAGCTCAGGAAAGGAAGGTTCAACAGTGATGCTGCAGAGAAATTCAAGAAGAAGGAAGTTCCCGCAGTACCCGTAGAGGTTCCCGCACCCGTTGAGGAAGAGAAACCCGAGGAGCCTGTAGAGGTCAAGGAAGAGGAACCTGCCGCAGTCGTCGCAGAACCCGTAGTCGCTACCACCAGGAAAGAGAGAAGAAACAGAGAGAAAGAATCCCACACCGAAAGGCCTGCAAAGGCAGAGAGGCCCAAGAGGGATCTCAGGTCATCAAGGAAACCTGCAACAGACAAGGTGCTTTCACCCGAGCAGGAGACATACCGTGACTATCTCCGTGAGCTTTCAGCAACACACAACGCAAGAATCCTTAACAGCAGCAGGGAGATCATGAATGAGCTTCCTGTCAAGAATTTGGTAGATACACTCAGAGCAAACTCAGAGGGAGTCGCAGCGATCGTATTCGACGGAATCATATCACAGAGGATCGTCGATGTCGCATCCGAGAAGAACATTCCAACAGTCGTCGGTGTCAAGAAGGGTAACATCCCCAAGATGCCTGCAGGAATCACCCTCTGGACAAAGGAAGATCTGAACTGATGACAGAAATGAAGACAGTTAAGACATGGTCCGATGTCGAAACATTGGCCAGTACAGCGGAGATCGAAATACCTAAGGATCCTTTGGACAGGGTATTGGGCCAGGAAGAGGCAATCGAACTGGCAAAGATCGCAGCACTTCAGAGGAGGCATCTTCTCCTCGTCGGACCCCCGGGTACCGGTAAGTCGATGATTGCACGTGCTATCTCACTCCAGCTTCCCAAACCGGATGTGGAGATCCGTGTAGCACACAATCCAGAGAATCCTGAGAGGCCGTTCCTTCAGATTATTGAGGAGGAACAGGTACACAAGGAGACGGGATACAAGGCAAGTGCAGCCGGTAAACTCATCGACCCCGAGAAGGCACCCACGAACGTAGCCGAGAAATTGGGATACAGGTGCAGGTACTGCAGTAAGTATTCCTCCTATACGGACCGCACATGTCCGTTCTGCGGAAAATCCAAATCGGAGATGCCTCAGAACGGCGGAATGTTCCAATTGAACGAAATGATCGGTACAGTGTTCGAGGCCATTCCCGGAATGGGTCAGAAACCGAAGGAGCGTGTTGTCACATCAAGGATGCTCGCAGACGGAAGTGAGGAAACCGTCGTCTTCGAGTGTGCAGGTGACAAGATTCGTGTATTGGACCAAAAAGCAATGGAAAAGAGGAGAGAGGTTGAGAAGAGTTCGAACCAGAAAGTTCTGGTGAAACTTGACCGTTCTCCCTTCGTACTTGCCACGGGAGCATCCGAGACGGAGCTTCTGGGTGACGTAAGGCACGATCCCTACGGGGGTCATGCCCAACTCGGAACCCCTGCATACGACAGGGTCGTGGCCGGTGCGATACACGAAGCCCATGAAGGAGTACTCTTTGTGGATGAGATCTCACATCTAGGTTCTTTACAGAGATTCATCCTCACTGCTATGCAGGACAAGAAGTTCCCCATCATGGGCAGAAACCCCCAGAGTGCTGGAGCAAGTGTGAAGGTAGAGGATGTGCCATGTGACTTCATACTTGTTGCAGCATGTAACATCCAGGATCTTGAGAATATATTGTCCCCTCTCAGGTCCAGGATCATCGGTGGGGGTTATGAGGTGTTGGTGGATGTATCTATGCCCGATACTCCTGAGAACAGGGCAAAGTACGCTCAGTTCGTAGCTCAGGAAGTGATGATGGACGGACACATCCCGCATGCCAACATACCGGCCGTCGAAGCTATCATAGCGGAAGGAAAGGCCAGGGCAAAGACAGACGGAATGAACGGTGCACTCACTCTCAGGCTGAGGGAACTCGGAGGTCTCATCAGGGCCGCCGGAGATATTGCAGTCATGGAGGGTGCAGAACTGATCACAGAGGATCACATTAAACGTGCAATCAAACGTTCCAAGCCCGCAGAAGATCAGATCAAGGCGAGATACGGTTCGTACACCAAAGGATTGTCAAAGGATATTTCCTCAGCACAGAAGGAGAAATCACAGTACTACATGGAGAACGAACACGTCGGCGATCAGATGTTCAACTGAAACAACATTCCGCCCGAAAGGGCGGTTATTATCCCAAAAACAGATTCATTTTGATACCGTCTCCACCGTCCCTGTAATACGAACGGAGGATATCGGCTTCTCTGAATCCGTGTCTTATGTAGAATTTTCTGGCGGCAACGTTTTCGACCCTGACTTCCAATGTTATGTATCTGATTCCGTAGGAGCGTGCCAATCTTATGAATGATGTAAGAAGCTGATTGCCCACTCCGCCTCTTCTGTATTGGGGGTGGACGGCAAACATCATCACTCTTGCTCCTCCGTCAAGAAGTTTGACGCTTGAAAGGAATCCGATCTGTCTTCCGGTAAGATCACAGGCAACGAACTGACCGTCTTTCCACTGTTCATAGAATCCGAAGAATACGTCAGGAAGGAATGATTCATCCAATGACATCAATGCTATGTCATAGAGGGGATTCATGTCCGAGGCTCTCAGTTCTCTGATAACAGTTGGAATCATTTGCTCCTGTATCTTCTCACCAGTATAATTAAAGTGCACAGGAGGATCAGAGGGACATATTTAATCGGACCTCCCGGCAGTGAAAATTCGCTGTCTTCTGTAGATAAAGATATGGTAATTGTTTCAGTATAGGTGTTGCTTTTGACATCAATCACAGTGAGAGTAATTTCTGTTTCACCGAACAGTCTGTAATCGACAGTTTTTCCTTCTTTATCGAATTCTCCGTCAGAATCAAAATCCCAAAAGAACGATGAACCGAAAGGTACTGATGAATCGGAAGCATCGAATGTAATGTATTCCCCGTAATCGGCCTCATCGTATTCAATAATCAGTTCTATGTTTCCGTTGAAATCGTTTCCCCAGTCTTGAAGAAACAGTTCAGCAAAGAAATCTGTTACCTGTGCTGAATCGATTATGACTGAAAGTTCTCTGTTATCATAGATTGAGGTATCTGTCCAATTCATTGATCCTATCCATGTCCTGTCATCGGAAATTATGCCTTTGTTATGATACAGGATGCCGTTATCATTGTATCTTACATCGATGTATTCGGAATCCATTAGTGCTGTAAATATCCCGTATCCGTCTTTCTGATCACTGTCGTTCGGATCCGCATAAGTCACGTCTAAAAAGAGTCGTGTATCGATTTCATCACGACCCAGATTAATTACGGATTGCAATACGTTTTCATTTTCATTTAGCCAATCATAGTCAACATTAAGTTGCTGTGCAAACAATCTGTACTTTGTTTCTTCAATGAATCTGTTGATGGATTTGAATGAATAATCGGGTGATATGACCGGAATTACCTTACATTCGTAGAATTCTGATTTATATTCCGTAGGCGTATATTCTCTGATTATTTTTGGCAATGATGTAGGGTAGATCTCTCTGAATTCATGTATGTCTAATCCTTCAATATCTGATTCAAATATATCTGATATGTATTGAGAGAATTCTTTTGATTGAATTACTGCTCCCCAACCTCTGTTGTTACTGAATGCATAGTCTGTCCAATTCTCGGAAGTGATGATTGTTGTATGTTCATCTATAACACAATATTTTGTATGAATGTAATCGAACCTTTTGTATCCGTCAGTGGATTTGATGAATCTGATGTCTGCTCCCGACATCCATAATGAAGTCAGTATTCCGACCTCGTTATCGTCTATACCGCCTGCAGGTTGTCCTTCCAACAGTAATGTAATTTTACAATCATTAGCAAGTTTCTCTTTGAGTATTGAGGCTACATGATTGTTATCAAATGTGTACATAGAGATTATGATGCTTTTCTCTGCATCCTTAAGTTGACCCAATATCGGAATTCCTTCAGATTCAGGGAATGAAAATGGGGATACAAGAGCATTGAATTCCCTTTCAAAATGATACATGGTTCTTCCGGGTACATGAATTGTCCAATTTCGAACATCGCCATCTATGCCAAAAGCATGGTTTCTCTGAGCAATATGTTTCTTAGGAATTTTCTGAAAAATTTCCAATTCTATCAATGGTTCAGAATCACCGTATGCAAAGGCATCTATGATTTCGTTTCTGTGATCCATTATGTATATGTCATCGCCGTCATCGTTCAGAGAAAAACCATCAACTTTGATTAATTCTGAATCAGAAGTTATGTAATCTTCAATTAAAAGCCACTTTTCAGCAGTATTTGATAAGATAGTGAGGGTATCCTGAGGTTTCAGAATATATTTTTCATTAAATGTGATTGTTCCTTCTCCGTCAGATATTTTGAATCTGTAAAGATCTATGTCTTCGGATTCATCATTGATTATCGTAAATCCTTCGGAAGATCCTGTGGGGTTAATCATATCGAACGATAAGGCATATGAATTGTCCGATACAGAACAAATAGCAATTATCAGGATTGCCAAAGCTAAAAGTAAGGATTTACGGAAAAGCCTCATGTGCGTGAGACCGCACATGAGACTAATTTAACGGAATATTAACTGTAGTCAGTTAGATTCCTGAGACAAGGTCCAAGAGAACGGCTTTAGGATCTTTTGCCTTGACAACACCTGAAGCGAGAAGAACTCCTTCCGCTCCGAGTTCGATTGCCTTTGCGACATCCTGTCCGTTCTTTACTCCTGCACCGCAAAGTACTGCAACGTCACCGTTCACTGCCTTGACAGCTTCTACGGTGTCGGATACAATCTTTGGATTGGCAGTTGTGACCGATATGTCTCCTCCGATGAGTTCCGGCGGTTCTACTGCAATGAACCTTGGGGCAAATGCTGCAACAGCCTTTGCTTTCTCGACAGATTCAGCACAGACCAGGGGAATGAGATCGTACTCGTAGCACATCTTCACGCACTGTTCAATAATTTCATTGTCAAACCTGTGCTCTGAATGGTTGATGAGTGATCCGTATGCTCCGGCACCCTTGATCATGGAAGGTGTTACCCATCCAGTGGCCGATCCGGGTGTACGGGGGTCGACATTCTGTGAGAATACAGGGATGTCAACTGATCTTGCTACTGATCCCAACTCTGCGATAGGGGGACATACGGCGATGGAGACTCCTGTCTCTTCCGCAACGGCTTCACAGACCTTGGCAAGGTCGACGGCTTTGATACCGTCGACCTCGGAATAGGCCTTGAAGTTGATGATCACCGTTGGAGTCTTGAGATCACTCAAGGTCTTCAAGCCTCTTCTTGAGTTCGTTGAGGACTGCGGGCCTGGAAGTGTATTCCATTTCCTCGGGTCCAAGGACTGCAGGCATGTAGGGTCCCATTGACCTCATGAACTTGCTTGCCTTGACTGCGTTCTGGCGTGCAAGGTCCCACTCTGCTCCCTTGAAGAAGTCCATGGGGATGTGGTCTCCGACTGTTCCGTAGTTCTCGAGTCCCTGGAACTTTCCGTTGCACATCTGGAATCCGAGTGCACAGATTCTTGGAGGTCCGTCGAAGTAAGTGGGATCTGAGTTCTCGGGTGAACAGGGGTACCATGCACCGTAGTGTGAACCTCTCATCCATCCTGCGACGAGCATTGTGTTCATGAAGACCTGAAGGTACTCTCCGACTGAGGGGAGTCCGCTCTGTGCCCTGCAGATACAGACGGGGTCGTCCTTTCCGACGTACTTTCCTGCTGTGAGGTTGAGCTTGTCTGTGGAGACGACTGCTGCGGGTCCGATTCCTGCGCGGCTTGTGATTCTCTTGATTGCGTATCTTGATGTGTCACCGAGAAGTGAGAGGATGCTGAGTGTCTCTTCGGGTGATGACATGACGACCTTCTTGTGGTCCATGACATCGTGGATCTCAACATCGAATCCCTGCTTTGCTTTTGCATCGATGACCAATCCGGTTGTTGTGAAAGGATCGAGGAAGATCCTGGTCAGGGGGAGTGAGTATGCTGAAGGCTCGGTCTTGTCTGCGAGGAAGAAGATGACAGGCTCTGCGGGCCTCTCCTCGAATGACATTTCTGCTGAACCGGGTCCTGCTCCCTTGATGTTTCCTGAGAATGCATCTGTAAGGATGTCCTGACCTGCTCCGTAGAGCTTCATCTGCTTTGCGAGCTTTGTTGCCTCGGTAAAGGCATCCCATCCGAGTCTGTGGACATCGGTGTTGTTCTCGCCTTTGTAGTGTGACATGAACAGGTTGATGTCGTCTCCGACGCGTGTTACATAGAAGTCCTCGATAATTCCCTGTGCTGCTGCATCTGAAAGAATCTCTTTACACTTCTCAATCATTGAGGGGTGTGGCCTTGTGTGTCCGCATACGGATCCTACATCAGCTTTGATGACTGAAATTGTGACTTTCTCTGCCATTGTATTTTCTCCAACGGTTTACTGCTCCTCCTGTATGACTTCGAATTATTAAAGGTACCCATTTACGTGCGCGAAAAATCAGGATGAAAAGTGTTGTAAAAGTCATCAAGTTCCTACTCTGATTATCCTTTTATAGGGATTGCTGAATACAAGAAATAATGTCAAATGCAGTTAAGAATTCAAAAACCGTCAAGGTCGGAGACGGTATCGTCACCGTAAAGGGATGGGTGCAGGACACCAGGAACCTCGGCGGTATTTCATTCATCGTTCTCAGGGACAGGTTCGGAACAATCCAGCTTACCCTTCCTAAGAAGAAGATCGATCCCGAACTTTTCGGAGAGATCACAACACTTCCCAGGGAGTCCGTCATATCGGTAACAGGAGAGGTAAAAGAGAGTAATCAGACAGAGCTGGGTCTTGAGATCATCCCATCGGGATTCGTACTGGAATCAAAAGCGGATTCACCTCTTCCCATGGGAGTTATCGACAAGGTCAATGTGGAGATGGACACACGTCTCAACAACAGGTTCATCGACCTCAGGAAACCTGAGATCAGGGCAATCTTCGAATTGAAGAGTCTTATGGTCAAACTTCTGAATGAGGTTATGACAGAGAATCAGTTCTCACAGGTATTTACACCTAAGATGTCCGCATCCGGAGCAGAGGGAGGAGCTTCATTATTCTCTGTTGACTACTTCGGAAAGGAGGCTTATCTGGCACAGTCACCTCAGCTCTACAAGCAGATGCTCATGTCCACAGGATTGGACAGGATCTTCGAGATCGCACCTGCATTCCGTGCAGAGAACTCCAACACCAACCGTCACGTCACTGAGTTCATTTCATTCGACGGTGAGATGTCATGGATCGAGTCAATGGATGATGTAATGGCAATGATTGAGGAGATCGTTGACTACGTTATCAGGGGACTTAAAGAGAGGGGAGCTGAGTACCTCAAGGTTCTCGACAAAGAGATTGTAGTACCTTCAAGGCCTTACCCCAGGCTCACATACGCAGAGTGTCTCAAGATGGTCAACGACGGAGGACTTCCTCTTAAGGACGGAGATGATCTGGGTACCGAGGGAGAGAAGATTGTCGGAGACGTAATGGCAGAGAGAGGATACGAGATGTACTTCATCGCAGAGTATCCTGAGGAAGCCAAACCCTTCTACATCATGGAGAAGGACGGAACATCATACTCGTACTCATTCGATTTGGATTACAAGGGACAGGAAATTTCATCCGGAGGACAGAGGGAACACAGGTACGACCTTCTTGTCAAGAGGATGGAGAAACTCGGACTCAACCCCGAGGATTTCGGATTCTACCTCGATGCATTCAGGTACGGAATGCCCCCGCACGGCGGATGGGGAATCGGTATCGAGAGGCTTTTGGTGAAAATGTTGGATCTCCCGAACATCAGGGAAGCTATTCTTTTCCCCAGGGATCCTTCAAGACTTTCACCTTAAACCTGAAAATCCGGGAGGAAAAAGTCCGATTCGGGAAATTCGGACACCTCCCCCTTTTACTTTATATACCAACAATACAAACCTGATATCATGGCAGCCACCGGCGATCTCTACGAAAGGGAACTCAAGTACATCCTGTCAGGGGATGAGAAGACAATCAACAAGATAATGAAGACCTGTACGGACAGTGAGTGTGAGGCCTTCAAATCGATTGAGTTCAATCCTTTCATGGTCATCAGGGCTGCCGGTTCCCACGGAGTGGATTTGATTGCTCTTAGGTGGGATTTCTCATTTCCTATAGAAGTGAAGAGTTCCGGTGACACCACGCTGCATTTCAGCAGGAATCCACGCTTGGGTGAACAGGCGGATAACATGATAAGTGAATGTTCCAGATCACAGTTGCTGCCTGTGTATGCATTCAGGATCAAGAAGACAGGAAACTCTGTCAAAGGCGATCCGTGGAGACTGTTCACACTGCCCATAGATCAGGAATTGAAAGGTGCTGCCGGATTCCTTCAGAGAAGAATCCCTAAGTTGGAAAGGGGACCGAGCGATAACTTCATAATGAAATGGGAAGAGGGTATGAAACTCTCAGATTTCCTAAGATACATCAATATGAGAGAGTGAGGGGCCGTCAGTACTCATAGGGTTCATCACGAATCAGCCTATATCAAATTCTCTTCATCCGGCTCTTCCTCAGTTACGGGAATGCAGATTCTGATATAAGTTTTCAGAGGATTTCTGTCATCCTCTTTACAGGTGCATATGCCTTCTCGATTACATCTGAATCAAGAATAACTTCTCTGGTGAGATTGAGGAGACAGTCGTGTATTGACTGCAGTGTGATGTATTTCATCGGTTTACACAATGCTTCTTCTGGGAAGATGAATTCTTTGTCGGGACATTCCCTGTCAAGACGGTGTTTCATTCCCACTTCAGTGACGATGATGAACTGCTTCCTGTCGGATTTCTTAACTTCCTTGAGGATAGCTTCTGTGGATCCGACGAAATCCATCATTTTGAGAATGTCATCTTTACATTCGGGATGGGCCATCTTCACTGCATCGGGGTATTTTGCGATAAGGTTCTGAATTGATTCAACAGTAAGTGAATCGTGGATGGGGCAGCATCCGTCCCAAAGGATAATCTCCTTGTCAGGATTGTGTTTTGCCACATAACTTCCCAAGTTCTTATCGGGAACGAAGAGAATCTTACTGTTATCAATCTGTTTCACAACATTCATTGCGTTTCCGGATGTACAGCAGACATCCATTTCAGTCTTGGTGGATGCAGTCGTGTTGACATATCCGACAACTGTTGCATCAGGATGTTTCTTCTTCATTTCGGAAAGGTCATGTGCATTGCATGTCATAGCCATGTCGCATCCTGCTTCAGGATTGGGAAGAAGTACCTTCTTGTTTGGAGAAAGGATCTTTGCAGTTTCACCCATGAAAGTGACACCGCAGAATACGATGATGTCCGCATCGGTCTTGGAAGCCTCAATTGAGAGTCCGAGTGAATCTCCTGTAAGGTCTGCAATCTCCTGCACTTCCTTTGATGTGTAGTTATGTGCCAAGATGATCGCATTACGCTCGGATTTCAGTCTGCGGATTCCGGTGACCAGGTCTTCCATGAAACCGTTGATTAAAAAGCAGTATTTATACTGTTACCGAACTTTAAATCAGGATTTGTCGGATGCTTCATTCGCCTTAAGGTTCCTGTGTGCGACGGTCATCATGAGTTTGATCCTGTTCAGCTGATTTACCCTGCTAGCTCCAGGGTCGTAATCTATGGCTACGACATTTGCAGTGCTGCAGTAATCTCTGATGGGTCTGAACACCCCTTTACCGACAACGTGATTCGGTAAACATGCGAAAGGCTGCATACATACGATGTTCTCGACACCGTCATCGATGAACTCCATCATCTCTCCGACGAGATACCAACCTTCACCGCACTGTTCTCCGAGAGATGTGATCTTCTCAGCCTTTTCCGCAATCTCATCAATATGGGCGGCAGGTTTGAATCTCTTACTCTTTCTGAGTGCTTCGGTCATCGGTTTCCTGTAGCTGTAGATAAGTCTCAATCCGAATCTGCTGAACACATAGCTTTTGTATGAGCCGCTCAGCTGTCTGAAATTGAATTCAGGATTTTTCAGACAGTATGTGAAGAAGTCTGCCAATTCAGGGACTACCGCTTCACCGCCTTCACTTTCGATGACATCGACGATGTTGTTGTTAGCATCCGGGTGGTATTTGACAAGGATCTCACCTACGACTCCTACTCTGGGTTTCTTCAGATCCTCGTGAATCGGAAGGCTGTCGTATTCCTCTACAATCTGAGCGATGTTCTGTGAGAATTCTTTCCAGTCTTTGTTCTCGATGTTTTGGAATAATCTCTCTTTCCAATTCTCGTAGATGGCCTCGGCGCTGCCCTTCTCTATCTCATAGGGTCTGGTGGCGTTGATGAGTTTCATGAAGAGGTCGCCGTAGATGACTGAAAATACTGCTCTCTTCAGAAGTTTAAGATCGAATGAGAATCCTGAGTTCTTCTCAAGATTTCCGCCTGCATTTACGGAGATGACGGGGACATGTTCCATTCCTATCTCCTTCAACGCTTTCCTCAGCATCGAGATGTAGTTGCTTGCTCTGCATCCTCCGCCGGTCTGTGACATCAGTAATGCAGTACGGTTCAGGTCGTACTTTCCGGACTGAAGTGCACTTATAACCTGTCCCAATGAGATTATGGAAGGATAACAGGCGTCGTTGTTGATGTATTTCAATCCTGTTTCGATGGCATTCCGATCAACATGAGGGAGAAGTTCCACATTGTAGCCGTTAAGTTCCAATGCAACCTTCAGCATTTCAAAATGAATAGGGGCCATCTGAGGCATGAGGAGTGTGTATTTTTCCTTCATCTCCTCGGTGAATTCAGCTCTTGTGAAATCTTCGACCTCTTTTACACTCCTGATGGAATTGTCCTTACGTTCCTCTATCGCTGCTTTGAGGGATCTAAGTCTTATTCTGATGGCTCCGGTGTTGGATCCTTCGTCTATCTTGATGACAGTGTAGAGTTTGTTGTGTTGGTTGAGAATCTCTTCTACCTGATCCGTAGTGACCGCATCCAATCCGCAGCCGAACGAATTGAGTTGGATGAGGTCCACATCATCACGTGAACCGCAGAACGATGCAGCATCGTACATCCTGTTGTGATATGTCCACTGATTCCAAACTCTGATTTTAGGGAGATTTCCCAATTTCATAACAGAGGATTCGGGGAATATGTAGAATCCGTAGGATTCGATGATCTTATCGATTCCGTGATTGATTTCAGGATCCATATGGTAAGGTCTTCCTGCAAGGACGATTCCGTGTGCATTTTCCCTCTCCACTCTTTCAAGAAGTTCCGATGCTTTGGATTCTATGTCCTCTTTGAATCTGAGGTCTTCCGTTCTTCCCTTGTCTACAGCGGCAGAAACTTCACGCTGTGTTACTCCGAAATGGGATAATGCATCCTTCAGACGTTTCTTCAGTCTCTTGTCGTCATTATACGGAAGGAAAGGATGGATGAAATCGACATTATTGGATTTCAGGAGAGGGGCCATATTTCCGGAGATGACTTCGGGATACATGGCAACGATAGGGCAGTTGAAATCGTTGTTAGCCTTTTCGCTTTCCCTGAATTCATGATTGATTGACGGATAGAATATGTGTTTAACTCCGTTCTCCACCAGCCATTTGATATGTCCGTGCACAAGTTTTGCAGGATAACAGGCCGTGTCTGACGGGATAGTATCTATTCCCGATTCGTACATCTTCTTGTTGGAATAGGGTGAAAGAACTACTCTGAATCCCAATTCGGTGAATACGGTGAACCAGAACGGGTAGTTTTCATAAATGTTCAGAACTCTTGGAATTCCGATCGTTCCTCTTTTTGCTTCATTTTCTTCAAGAGGAACGTAATCGAACACTCTTTTTCCTTTGTATTCGAACAGATTCCTGTCCGAATCTTCAGATCTGACGATTCCTTCTCCTCTTTCACAGCGGTTTCCTGTGATGAGTTTGCTTCCGTCATTGAATATGCATATGGTCAGCTGACAATGGTTTTCACAGCCGTTGCACTTGCTGTGTCTCGTCTCCATCGTGAATTCGTCCAACTGTTCTTTTGACAGTATGGTTGATCTGTATTCGGAATCCAGATTGCTGTAAAGATTCCTGCTTACAAGGGCTGCTCCGTATGCTCCCATGTTACCTGCAATGTCGGGTCTGATGACCTCTTTACCGAGGACCAGTTCCAAACTTCTGAGAACAGCGTCGTTGAGGAATGTTCCTCCCTGTACGACTATGTAATCGCCTGCGTCCTCCGGATTTCTGAGTTTTATTACCTTGTAAAGTGAATTCTTGATTACGGAATATGCCAATCCTGCGGATATATCATCGACACCGGCACCTTCTTTTTGTGACTGCTTAACCATGGAATTCATGAAGACTGTACATCTTGTTCCGAGGTCAACGGGGTGTTCGGCGAATATCGCTTTCTGAGCGAATTCCTCTGTTGTTATTCCCAGTGATTTAGCGTATGTTTCTATGAATGAACCGCAACCGGAGGAGCATGCTTCGTTCAGGACTATGGTGTTAATAGCATTGTCCTTAATCCTGATGCATTTCATGTCCTGTCCGCCGATATCGAGGATGAAGTCCACTTTCGGTTGGAATCTCTTTGCTGCGGTGTAATGTGCTACGGTTTCCACTTCACCGTGGTCGGTTCTCATTGCTTTCTGAATGAGTCTCTCACCGTATCCGGTGGATGTAGAGTATGCGATGTATGCTTTCTCAGGAATGGAATCGTACATCTTCCTGAGCATGTGGCTGCATACTTCGATGGGACTTCCGCTGTTACTGCTGTAATCTGTATAGAGAAGTCTGCCTTCGGAATCTATGAGTGATATCTTTGTGGTTGTGGAACCTGCATCGATACCGAGGAACAACGATCCTTCCGCATCAGCCAGATTGGCACGTTCAACAGTGTTCTGGCTATGCCTGTTTTTGAATTCTGAATAATCGTCCTGAGTGGTGAAAAGAGGGGACAGATGTTTCGAAGATGTCTTGATGTTCTCAGATTTCTTGAGAAGTGAGATCATTTCGGAAACAGTGTGTTTATCTTTAGCAAGATAGGCTGCACCGATGGCAACGAAATAATTACTGTTTTCCGGGAAGACGATCTGTTCCTCTGAAAGATTAAGGGTTTCAATGAATCTCTGTCTGAGTTCTGAAAGGAAATACAGAGGTCCTCCGAGGAATGCTACATTCCCTTCGATGATCCTTCCGCATGCAAGTCCTGCTATCGTTTGCCCGACAACAGCTTGGAAAATTGATGCTGCCAGATCCTCATGTTCAGCTCCTTCATTGATCAAAGGCTGAATGTCAGTTTTAGCGAATACTCCGCATCTTGCCGCTATCGGATAGATGACCTTATGATTCTTAGCCAGCTCATTCAGTCCTGCAGCATCCGTGTTAAGGAGAACGGCCATCTGATCGATGAACGCTCCCGTACCTCCGGCACAGGTTCCGTTCATACGCTGTTCGATACTCTTTCCGAAGAATGTGATCTTTGCATCCTCACCGCCGAGTTCGATTGCCACATCGGTCTGAGGGATCAGTCTTTCAACGGCTTCCGTACAGGATATAACTTCCTGCTGGAATTCGGTGTTGAGACGGTTGGCGAGTTCCATTCCTCCGGAACCTGTGACCCCTACAAGGAGTTCTCCGGGAAATTGAGATTCAAGATCGGACATGAGGTCTGCGACGGTTCTGAAGACATCGGACATGTGTCTTTCGTATCTTTTGTAGACAATGTTGTCCTGATCGTCGAGGATGACGAACTTCACCGTTGTAGAACCCACATCTATTCCGAGTTTCACGATCCTTCCTCACCTAAAAACATACCATTTGTATGGTATGGTTCGTGAAATATCCAGGTCCGTTATAAGTTTTTACTATA
>SUSX01000032.1 GCA_015063195.1 Thermoplasmata archaeon
ATTAATTATGGACGAATCTGGCGTAGAAATATTGTTTGCACAGGGCTATGATTGCTCACAGATTGTACTTTCCGAAGTCGCCGATGAATTGGGAATAACCAAAGAAGAAGCATTCGGTATCGCTTCCGGTCTCGGAATCGGATTGTGCCGCGGATCGATATGCGGAGCTGCATTGGGTGCAGTTGTTGCACTTGGCATAAAATACGGAAACCTGACCCCCGGAGACATGACATCCAAATCAACAGTGTTCTCTAAAAGAGAAGAATTCCTGAAACGCTTCGAAGAAATGAACGGCAGACTGTTGTGTGAGGACCTCCTTCAAACAAAAGTGAACAGTCTCGAAGAAATGATTATGAAAAGTGCCGAAGGGACCTATAAGAATTGTCCCAGATACTGCGTAAATGCAATAGCTATCCTCAAGGATATGCTTTGAATCCATGAAAAATGCATAATCTGATCTTCATGAAAATAACTGAATCTGTGAACAGAAGATGGTAGCGAGGGATCGATTTGAACGATCGGTCTCCGGGTTATGAGCCCGACGGGATATCCTGGCTACCCTACCTCGCTATACTTCCGCCTATTGTACAAAACTATAAAAAATCTTGCATTGCCACACCACGTGATGTGGCAGATTGCAACATCAGAGAAGACTCTTGAGATGCATGAGATCCTGGATGTTTCCTTTGATGGTTATTTTCTTGGTGACATATGCCCTCATCGGCCTCAAATCTCCTTCAATCAATGCCGTGAGATTCTCGGGAGTGGAACCTATTGTAAGATCTGCATCATCCAACATCTCGCATTTAAAATCAATAACATTTGGTCCGTCCACGATGAATGAATAATGCTCAACTCCGAGATCTATGTTTACGGATTTTTTAATGTCCTTGACCTTCTCCAGGACTTCGGGATCCTTATTTGATTTCTTCTCATATTTTTCAATCATCTTCTTGATCATCGGTTCCATTGACATCTTTTCACCAATCTGTTATTTTTCTTACGGAGCATCTGGACTGAATGCGCTTGACCGTCTCCCAGGAAGTCCTTGTGTGTTTGGGGGAACGACCATTTTCTTTTATCCACTTTTCTATGAAATCCGTGGTTACTGTATCGCTGGGATATCCGCTTCCTATATTTTCACCGAATTCTGCAGATATATCCTCTATGATTCTGTCACGTGTAACCTTTGCAATTATGGATGCAGCAGATACCACAGGATATCTGTCATCGGCCTTGTGTTCCGCGATAACCTCTATATTCCTGAGTTTGGTAGTCATCGAAGTCTTGAATGACATAGGATTCACATCAGGACAATCAGCATACACTCTTGAAACGGGCATCTTGGACACAACATCCACAAAAGCATTCAGCTCAACCTCATTGAGTGACATTCTTTCCCTTAGGGAATCTATTTCTTCCGCAGAAATCACTTTTACAGAGTAACCTTCCACAGAATCGATAATCTCATCATACATCTGCGACCTTTTCTTCGGTGTCAGTTTCTTGGAATCCTTGACCCCTATGAAGCGGAGATCGTCATCGACCTCTACATATACGGCAGCCACCACCAACGGGCCCATCACGGACCCTCTGCCTGCCTCATCCACTCCGCAAAACATGAGATTACCAGTCCAGTATCTTATCGGTCCGATATATACAATGGCACGTTAGATGTGACTTCAACCTACAAAAAACGTGGACGCCCGATAAATATTAAGTATGTCTGAAATATTGACAACCCGGATTTATATGATACCTGTTTGTGATGTTCAAAACAGCAAAGGGGACAGTGGATTCATGCTGTCCAGAGTCGGTGTAAGAGGCGTAAGGAAGCCTGTATGTATCCTTAGGGACATTGACGGAAATGCGCTCAACAGTATGCTTTTCTGTAACATTGATGTGTTCGTTGACCTTCCCGCAATTCAGAAAGGATCCCACCTTTCAAGGAACCTTGAAGCAATCAAAGAACTGATCGATGACAGTGCCAGTACACCGATTACAGGTATTGAGAATCTCGCAACCGACCTTTGCAAAAAGCTTCTGGAAAAGCATGAATATGCAAGTACCGCAGAAGTGAACATTCAGGCAGAATATTTCAAAAACAGCGTCACACCCAACGGCAGAACCACAATGGAATCTTACACACTCTACGGCGATGCTGTCGGAATTCGCGGACAGGGTATCAGGAAAACAATAGGAGTAGATGTCATAGGAATGACAGCATGCCCTTGTGCACAGCAGACAGTCACTGAAATTCTCGGATGTTCTGATGAATGGCCTGTCATGTCCCACAATCAGAGGAATGTCTGTTCCGTGTTCATGAACATGGATGAATCCGAGAACGTCGAGGCAAACGGACTTATCGACCTCATCGAATCGTCATTCTCATCACCAACTTTTGAAGTACTCAAAAGAGATGATGAGGGAGCAGTCGTTATCAATGCACACTCCAACCCCAAATTCGTAGAGGATGTCGTCAGAACCGTTCTCAAGAAAGTTGTCGAGAGATATGATTATCTCGATGATGATGTCGAGATTGTCATCAGAAGCGAATCTGAAGAATCCATCCACAAACACAACGCCTTTGCTGAAAGGACGGCAACATTCGGCGAACTTAGAAACGAATAAATGATAAAATAACGGATGCTTTCGCATCCGTTCTTTTTAATTAAAAAATCAGAGAAGTGATTTTGCTTCCTCTGCATCGAGTTCCAATGCCTTGAGCATATACTCCAATGCTTTCTTTGCATAGGGTGCACGTGCTTTGGGATCTTCCATTATTTCCCCGTAGCTTGCCATTACATTGTTAAAGTACTCGACTGCAAATTCTGAATAGAGTGATGAGGACCTGGATTCATCGCAGGCTGCTGCTTCGCAGTATGCTTTCTCTGCCTCGTCGTATTTATTGATTGAAATACAGAACAACCCGTATGACTGGTAGTAGTCACAGTTGTCACCATCGAGTTCGATTGCCTTGTTGTATGCTTCCATAATCTCATCATTTGAGACCTTTGCACCGAACATACCTGATGCCATGTTTCCGCATTCTGCCTTATAGTACCAGCATTCTGCAATGTCGGGATTGTCTGCACAGAGTTTCTTGAAAGAAGTATATGCTTTCTTGAAATCTCCCTCATCCATTGCTTTCATTCCGGCATTGAGTTTCTTTTCGAGATCGTCTGCCATAGATTATCAAAACGATACTAGAACGTCAATATTTTTAAGGGTTTTTCCTAAGGTTCAAATATCTGCGGAATCCGCAAGATTTCATCGAAAAACATACTGCATATTCTGCATACCGCGTACAGAACAAAACTCCGCCTGGATACAGCGAACATATGCCAGTTCTAAGACATCTGATGATACACGATTCAGAGAGCCTTTATAACTAAGAAGGACATCATTCAGCCGAGTCAAATGGACAGAGATATCGTTGAGAAAGCAGCACGTATCGCCCACCTCGACCTTACAGAAGAGGAATTGGAGAGATACGAAAAGGACCTTACGGAAATCCTGGATTATTTCCAGATGTTAGATGAGATACCTGGCGAGGATGCCATAGGATTCAATCCGCTTATTGTGGCGGATGTTCTCAGAGAGGATGAACCCCGTACAGACATCAAACCCGACCTGTTGCTCAAAGATATGAAGACTTACGACGACTACGTAAGGGGGCCTGAATTATCATGAAGATACAGGACCTGAAGACCATCAACGAAAGATACGAGATGTTCACATCATGTTCGGATGCAACCGAAACCGGTTGTGAATTCGTATTCTCGGCAAAAGACAATCTCACGTCCTACGATTTCGAAACATGTGCGGGATCAAGAATTCTTGAAGGTTACCGCCCCCCGTTCGATGCCACAGCAATATCAAAGATGAGAGAAGCGGGAGGATTCCTAGCCGGAAAAACAAACATGGATGAATTCGGATTCGGTACATTCTCAGCCAACTCCGGATTCGGCATCCCCAAGAACCCCTACGACCTCAACAGATCCTGCGGAGGATCATCAGGAGGTTCAGCATGTGCTGCAGCCGTTCTTGAGGATCACGTATCTCTCGGAGTCTCCACAGGAGGATCCATCGTCTGTCCCGCATCATTCTGCGGAGTATACGGTATCGCACCCACATACGGACGTGTATCGAGATACGGACTCATCGATTACGGAAACTCCCTTGACAAAGTCGGAGTTCTTTCTGCAAAAGCAGAGGATCTTGCAAAATATCTCCCTATTATATCGGGAAAGGATCAGAGAGACCCTACATCATGTGTTCAGCCAGATTTCCCTAAGGAATTCAGTAAAATCAAGTCTGTCGCAGTTGTAAACGAAGCCATCGAGGGAATCAGTAAAGATGTGAAACAAAACTTCGACGAATCCGTTGAAAAAATAAGATCAATGGGCATCGATGTTGAGTTCGTCAGCATGCCGGTTCTGAAGTACGCAATGCCTGCATACTATATTCTGGCAACATCCGAAGCTTCCACGAACCTCGCGAGATACTGCGGTATGAGGTACGGTCAGCAGGACGGTGACCTCACACTGAAGTTTGATGATTATTTCACCTCGTTCCGTTCACAATACTTCGGCGATGAGGCCAAACGCAGGATTCTCCTCGGTACATTCACAAGAATGGTAGGATATGCGGACAGATATTACAACAAAGCACTCAGAGTCAGACAGTCCATCATATCGGAGTACAAGAAAGTCTTCGCGGACCATGATGCGGTCATGACTCCTACAATGCCCTTCATATCACCCAGATTCGACGAGATTCAGGCAATGTCATCACTCGACATCTACAAAGCAGACTTCCTGACCATTCCGCCGAACATCACAGGAATGCCTCACATGTCTGTTCCCAGCGGATACTCAGACGGCATGCCCATAGGCCTCATGTTCACCTCAGACCACTGGAATGAGGACTACCTGCTTTCAATGGCAATGGAATGGGAAAAATCATTTGATATGATCAAACCGGAGGTGAAGGTATGAAGATTGGTTTGGAAATCCACGTTCAGCTTCCTACAAAATCAAAGATGTTCTGTTCCTGCCCTACAGAAGGAGAAGATATACCAAACTCGAGAGTATGCCCAACCTGTCTCGGAATGCCGGGATCTAAACCTTCACTGAACAAGAAAGCTTTGGAACTAGGGCTCTCTCTGGCAAAGATGTTGGGATGCAGCATACCTGAACAGACATGGTTCTCGAGGAAGACTTACTTCTATCCCGACCTCTGTAAACACTTCCAGATCACACAGTACGATACCCCTATCGGAGAAAAGGGAGTGTTCCGTCTCGGAGACAAAGATATCAGGATTACACGTGTCCACTTGGAAGAGGACCCGGGAAAGACCAAAAGAGTGGGAGACGGAACCGCACTTGTCGATTACAACAGAAGCGGAATACCTCTTGTTGAAATCGTTACAGAACCTGATATCTCCACACCTGCTGAGGCCAGACAGTTCCTTTCAGAGCTTCTCACAAGCATCAGACACACAATCGACCTTCCCGCCGACGGAGACAGAAGTGTACGTTGCGACTGTAACATCTCCGTAGGAAAAGAGAGATGTGAAGTCAAGAACGTCACAGGTCTCAAGAACGTTGAGAACTGCCTCAAGTATGAGGTAGTAAGGCAGACCAAGATCCTCAAAGCAGGAGGAAAGATAGAGCGTGAAACAAGACGCTACGATGAGGAAAGAAAAGTAACACTTCCTGCAAGGAAGAAGGAGTTTGAAGCAGACTATGGATACATCGGCGAACCGGATCTCGGAATATACAACATAGCCGAGATTGCCAAAGGAATCAAACTCAAGGAAACACCCATCGCCATGGCCGGAAGGATTCAGAGCCAGTACGGAATAGATGCAAAGATGGCAAAACAACTCGTTTCCACTTCGACTGAACTTGCAGCTCTGTTCGAGGAAATCGTTGCTTCCGCTGATGTGAAAACTGCAGTCAAATGGTGTTCAGGACCCATCAGTGCTAACTGGAAACAGTATGAACCGTCTATGAAAGATGAATTGGTGTGCATAGTATCAGATTTCTTCAAGGGCGGAATCACCGATACTGAATGCGGTATCAAAATCAAATCTCTCATGACAGGAGTGGACGCAGAAGCAACTGCCAAGGCATCTGAGGATATCGAGGCGCTGATTTCAAAACTTCTTGATGAGAATCCCAACGTTATTGAGGATTACAGAAAGAATGAGAAGGCCGCCAACAGAATCATCGGACTTGTTATGAAGGAAACTGGCGGAGCATACTCTTCCTCAGATATTGTTGCTTCCACCAAGAAAGTCATAGAATCCAGACTTTAAACACAAAAAAAATCGGGGCATATGCCCCATTATTTTATTACAATGCGGACGACTCCAAAGTACCGTTTACAAATTTCTCATAACCTCCGAGATCGAGGTAACCGTGACCTGAAAGACAGAATACTATCGTCTTCTCCTCCTTGGATTCCTTACATTCCAATGCAAGATCCATTGCCGCCTTTACCGCATGACAGGATTCGGGTGCAGGCACCATCCCCTCTGTTCTGGCAAATAATACTCCTGCCTCGAATGTGGACGTCTGATCGTATGCAACAGGCTTCACGAACCCCTGATGACATGCTTCCGATACAAGAGGAGACATCCCATGATATCTGAGCCCTCCTGCGTGTATTGCGTTAGGTATGAATTCCGAACCTAAGGTGTACATCAGGATGAGCGGAGTCATACCTGCACTGTCGCCGAAATCGTATTTGAATTCACCTTTGGACATCGATGGTGCCGCTTCCGGCTCCACAGCAATATACTGACACTCATTCTTCCCCCTCATAGTTTCACCCATCATAGGGAATGTGAATCCAGCAAAATTAGATCCTCCGCCTACGCATGCTACCATATAGTCTGGCTCAATCTCGCCTATCTTCATCTGTTCCATAGTCTCAAGACCGATTACAGTCTGATGTAACATGACATGGTTCATCACGCTTCCCAACGCATACTTCACCGTACCTCCGGACTGAGCTGCGAGTTCACATGCTTCTGAAATGGCAATTCCCAGAGACCCTGATGTCTCCGGATGCTCCTTCAACACTTTTCTTCCATATTCTGTCTGCATTGATGGAGAGGAATACACCTTACAGCCGTAGGTATTCATCAAAGTCTTTCTGAAAGGTTTTTGTTCATAGCTTCCGCGGACCATGAATACGGTAGAGTCCAATCCGTAAAGATTCGAAACCATAGCTAATGCGGTACCCCACTGACCAGCACCCGTTTCTGTTGTGAGAGTGGTTATTCCAGATTTAGCATTGAAATATGCCTGTGCGAGAGCTGTGTTTCCCTTATGGCTTCCCAGAGGACTCATATCTTCTCTCTTGAAGTATATCTTTGCAGGCGTCCTGAGATACTTCTCCAAACGGTATGCTCTTTGAAGATATGACGGCCTGTTTAATGCTACATACCCCTCTCTCACCTCGTCAGGTATGCCGATGTATCTCTCCTTTGACATTTCCTGTTTTATGATCTCCTTGCAGAATATTGCCTCAAGTTCTTTCTCTTTAACAGGCTCCCTTGTTACAGGATTCAACATTGGTTTTATGCCTTTCAAATCTGCAGCGAGGTTATACCATTTTTTTGGTATTTCCTCCGCTGACAAACATATCCTTGCATCTTTGGGTATGGTCATAATTCTGCAATTTTTCATGCATTATTTAATAATATCGTACATTATTGTATAATTGTATACAATGATAACAAAATAAATACATTAAGAAATAAGACCGGTTGAATTAGAATCCGCTAAAAGTTCGTAAAATTATTCAGAAGAATTAAAAAATGAGGAAAAGCCGTTCCGGTGTGGAACGGCAATATAAAAATTGATTATTCGATATCCTCAAAATCGAGATCATCGATTGCCATAGACATAATCTGGAGCTCATCCAGTTTACTGTCTTCGACCTTTGCCGGTGACGAATCCAGATTAGACTGTCCCATCTTGTTCTTGGGGAATGCGATGGTGTCACGGATCGTGTCCTTTCCGAGAAGGATCGTAACGAATCTGTCGATTCCCAGTGCGATTCCACCGTGCGGAGGTGCACCGTAGGAAAGTGCATCAAGGAAGAATCCGAAGTCAGTTTCCATCTTCTCTTCTGACATTCCGAGGAGTTCGAATACTTTCCTCTGAACTTCGGGTTTATGAATCCTCAATGAACCTGAACCGAGCTCATTTCCGTCAAGTACCAAATCAAATGATGATCCGCCCTCATAGTTCTCATCGGGAAGAACGAAGGGATGGTGGAATGAATCGCGCTTTCCTGATGCAGGATCGATTTCAAACATAGGACAGTCAACGAGCCAGAGGAACTGGTGTACATCTGCAGGTATGAGTCCAAGATCTTCTGCTATCTTCTTTCTGAGTGTTCCTGCACCCTCAAGTGTTGCCTTCTTAGGGCCTGCGAGAAGGAACAGGAGATCTCCGTCCTGTACATCCATCTTGACTTTAAGGTCCTCGATGATTTCAGGTGTGAAGTATTTCACGATGTTACTGTCAAGTGTACCGTCTTTGGCCCTCATCCATGTAAGGCCACCCATTCCGATCTTCTTCACGTAGTTGATATATCTGTCAACTTCGTTCCTTCCGATCTCCTGATTGACTGTGTACTCTTTCTTGATGTTGATTCCTGTGATGATTCCGCCCTTTGAAATGATCTTCTGGAAAATCTCGTAAGGTGCATCTTTCACAACATCGGTGAGTGTTGTGAGCTCCAAACCGAATCTCATATCAGGTTTGTCACTTCCGTACTTCTCCATGGCCACTTCATATGGCACCCTCATGAACGGTGTCTTGAGATCTTCTCCGTAGAGTCCCTTCCAAATGTAAGCTACGAGCCCCTCAATCATGTCCTGGATATCCTTCATATCGACGAATGACATCTCCATATCAAGCTGTGTGAACTCGGGCTGCCTGTCCTTCCTTGAATCTTCGTCACGGAAACAACGGGCTACCTGGAAGTAACGGTCCATGCTTGCGATCATGAGCATCTGCTTGTAAAGCTGAGGGGACTGTGTAAGTGCATAGAAGGATCCGGGGTGGATACGTGATGGAACGATGAAGTCCCTTGCACCCTCAGGAGTACTCCTTCCGAGAATAGGTGTTTCGATTTCGAGGAAGTTCTGTGATTCGAGATACTGCCTGGCAAGGTGCATGAATTTGCTCCTGAATTCCATGGCATGGATCATCTCCGACCTCCTGAGGTCGAGATACCTGTACTTCATACGGATGTCCTCTCCGGGAAGTACACCTTCCTTCTGATCCCCTACTTCCATGGGAGGAAGTGCGGATTTGTTAAGAAGCTCTGCTTCTTTGATGAGTACTTCTATTTCACCTGTGGGATTACGTGCATCCTCCGTTCCTTCAACTCTATTTCTTACAACTCCCTTTACCATCACAACGGATTCCCTTGTGAATGTTTTCATCACTTCTTCCAATTCAGATGAATTGACGTCTGATGATGCTTCGGGGTCGAATACTATCTGAGTAATGCCGTATCTGTCAGCGAGATCGATGAAGGCTACTCCTCCGTGATCCCTTGAAAATCTGACCCAGCCTTGGAGGCAGACCTCTTTTCCCAAATCTGAGATCCTGAGGTCTCCGCAGGTATGTGTTCTCATCATATGAGTTCCTCTAATGTGTTATTGGGGTCGCCTACGTTCACCCTATATTATAAGTTTTACGGGCGCGCGACTATTCGGAGAAATACTCTCTGCCTTTGCTCATAATGTCCACAAAGTCCCCTCTGTCTTCTTTGAGCGAGGCGTCTTTCAGCTCGGTGACACAAGAATAGAATATGTTCCAGATCTCCTTACTGTTTTCATTCAGATACTGAATGTCGTGATACAGAACGGGATCATCGAATGCAACAGATTTGTTTGCGTCGAGGCTCTTTCTGAATGTTGTGGATGCAATAGAGTTGAGTTCCTTGTATGTGAATCCACTCTTAACCAATGAATCGAAGAATGCAATGTTTATCGCATGACTCATTCCGAGAACGTATGCCATGTATCTATCATGTTTCTCCACTTCCATTGTGATAATGTTTGCACCTTTGTTATCAAAGATGGATCTGACTGTGTCGAGAGCCTCACTGTTTCCGCAGTCACAGATAATGAGATTGCGGTCGTACATCGAACGGTCCGATGATGCAAACATGGGGTGCATTGAACAGACCTTCCTGTGCTGGCTCATCTTCTTAAGATCCTTATAGAACGATGATTTGATAGATGCTAAATCTGTCAGTACTGTGTGTTCACTGCATATTGCATCGAGTTCTGCATAAATTCCTTTGATTGTAGGTATCGGCGTGGAGATAATTACAATGTCTGCATCCCTGCAGTCCTCAATCGTAGATTCCGTATCTTTATCAACGATTATAGTCCTGTGGCCGTCCCCTCTCAGGAGTATATCCAACCAACGTCCCATACGACCTTTTCCTCCGATAATTCCGATTACCTTGCTTCCGGAGGTGTTCGGTGTATTGGCAGCCTGTTCATCAACCGAATCTTTTACGAGAATTCTGCAAACAGCTTCCGCTACGTCCGGCGAGATTCCGAGATCTTCGGCATTATCGCGATACTTCTGGAATACGAGCTCTTCCCTGCCTACATCCCTGATTGGGATTCCGTTATCCATCTTGTACTGGCCAATCTGACGTGCAATTTCAAGTCTGTCTGCCATCAACTCCACAATCTTACGATCTACTTCGTTTATCCTCTCTCTGAGAACTGACATGTCCGTCATTGAAACACCTCATTCTGCGATGTCCGGTATAAAATCGAACGGATCTTTGACCAGATTCAGAACAACGGATGTGTTCGTC
>SUSX01000003.1 GCA_015063195.1 Thermoplasmata archaeon
GTTCCGGGTGCAAAAGCAGGATCTATTCCGTCGATATCGATGGTAAGGTATACTTTCTCAGCCTTAACTGAATCCAAGGCAGTCTTCATTGCCCATTCGATTCCCCTTTCGTGAATGTCATATGCACTGATGTACGGGACGATATCGTCCCTGTCGAGTTCCTCTTCGGATATGGATCTCATTCCCAATGCGTAGACGTTATCCAATCCTAAGTGGTCCGCTGCCCTTCTTGTGATACATGCGTGACTGTTGGGTGAACCCATGTACTCATCTCTGGAGTCCAGGTGTGCATCTATTGAAATCAGGGCGATACTGCTCTCTTCGAAAGACTGTATGATAGGGATGTTGATGGAATGTTCTCCGCCGATGGCGATGGTGAATTTACCGTCACGGATAGCAGGGCCCATTACAAATTTGACTTCATCAATCATATCTTCGGGGAAGATAAAATCATCACAGTCCCCGTAGTCATAAACGTTCAGTTCCGGAAGTTTTCCGTGTTCGAAATGAGTTTGTTCAAAGTTATAAGAGCCGCGCCTGACGGCCATAGGGCCTTCTCTGGCGCCGGCTCTAAAACAAGATGTATGGTCGTACGGAATCCCGTAGATGCAGATATCTGCATCGTTGTACGATGATTCAGCATCCGCAAATGAGATTCCGTTAGGCATATACCTCAACCTCACATGAGTTTGTATCTGTCCATCGCGATGATGTACATGACTTCTGCACCATCTTCGATGACACACTCATGATCGGGGTTGATGACCATTGTGATGTTCTCGAATGTTTCAAGGTCCATAATCTGAACTTCGTCTCCCTGAACGGAGAGGATCTGTCCCTTCCTCTTGTCGATGAGGGGAACCTGAACCTTTGTGCTGACGGGTCCTACGAGGGACTTCTTTGCACCGGTGAAGATGCTTGCTGCATCGATGTTAGCTTTAGCTGATCCGTGTTTTCCGGGTTTTGATGTTGAAATGGAAAGGATCTTACAGGGCTCTTCGTCGATGTTGACGTACCTTCCGACTTTCAATTCTCTGATCTCTTTCATCTCCCATTCTGCCATTTTCTTACTCTCCTTTTCGCATGGTTTCAAGTCGATGTTTGACCAGATTGGCCCTACAATCTCCTAACGACATGCATCTTGATTGCTCTCCCTTATCAGAACTTAATTTATAACCTTACTGGCCAGTTCTCTTGGAAAAACGCTCGTTTTTTCCGTTATTTTTCTTTTTAGGCCTCTGTTTTCCTTTTTTACCGTTCTGAGGCTTTTTCGGAGGATCGGGATATCTGCGTTTTATGTCCTCTATTCTGGCTTCAATCTCTTTCACGAGATCGTCACCTCTGAAGTCTCCTCCGTACTGATCGATCTTTGCAGCGATCGAGATTTTTCCCGCAAGTGCTCTGGCTATGTTACCGCGTTGCCAGTAGGGAGCACGGTGTACGCCCGGATACTGATAGATAACTCCGTGTTTCGGAGGTTTCTTTCCGGATCTGAGATGCCTAAACATGGCCTTCTCCGCACCGAGCATCTGTATTGTGGATGACGGCAGGGATGCAAGTCTTTCCAATCCCCCTGCCAGTGAAATGAGTCTTGCAGTCAGAGGGCCCCCTACGAGTGCGCATAGATTGGGACATATGTCTTCTATGATGGATGACACGTATTCTTCGGTTCTTTCTCTGAGCTCATAGGTCATGCACAGCTGATCAGCAAGATCCATGACCGCTCTCATGTCGTCCTCGTCGAATTCGGAACCTATGGATTCCAATTCGATATCCAGTTCTTCAATTATGCCGTCTCTTTCACCGTATCTCGCTACGAGTTCGGCATATCTTTTGTCCTTCGCATAGTCTGCAAGTTCCGGAAAGTGCATACCGTACCACTCGTGGAGTCTCTCGTTCATGATGTTGGTGGATTCAATGAGATCATCCAATGATCTGACAGCCTGAACTGCACTTTTATCACGTGGCATCGGTTCGGAAGTTCTGAGTTTACCCAGTTTGATCATAGCGTCATGCATGATCTCTTGTGTGAATCCGTAATCCTCTGCTTTGATGAAACTGGAATCGAAGAGTGCAGGTTTTCCTAAGGATGCCTGTCTTCTGTCCACCACATTGAGTTTGACACGTCCTTCTGCCAGAGCAGCCTCCTCCGGGAGCACTCCTCCTCTCTGCATAATAGCAAGTTTTTCGGCTATTGCATCTGCATCTTTCGGCATCAGTGTCTTTTCCAAAATCCTGTGTTCGTCACAAAGGAAGATTCCGAACCATTTTGTCACAAGGAACATGTTCACAACCTCTTGAGTCTTTCAATTTCGTCCTTGGGGAGGCTTCTGCATCTTCCAGTAAGCATCTGCAGTTTGGCTTGGAATTCAAGTTCTTCCATACGGTTGTATGCATCCTCGATAGTCCTTCCCTGAGTGACGGCACCGTGTCTCTCCATAAGAATGGCATTACTGTCGGCACAGGATGCAACTGCATTTGCCAGGTCATCTGTTCCCGGAGTATAGTATCCCACTGTGGGAACATCTCCGAGAAGAATCACTCCCTCAGGCGTAAGGTCCGTTCTGATTTTTTTCTTGAGTGTGAGCGCTACACAGTTGAGAGGGTGGCAGTGCACGATTGCACCTGTATTCTGGTTCTTCTTATACAGTGCAAGATGCATTCCTGTTTCGATAGACGGCTTACCCTCTGTGAGTACTTCTCCGTCCATGGATACGATCAGGAGTTCCTCTTCGTCCAACAGGCCCTTGTTCTTTCCGCTGGGTGTGATGACGATCTCCTCTTCGTTGAGCCTGATGCTCATGTTCCCTCCTGCGGAGACGGTTAATTCTCTGTCATACAGAAGTGAACAGAATTTCACCAATTGTTTTCTGGCATAGGATTCGTTCATTCCTTCACCTTCTCTATCTCGTTGGGTTTGAGGATTCCTTTTTCAGTGATGAATCCTGTGACGTATTTTGCAGGAGTCATATCGAAGGCAGGATTCAGTGCAGGTGAACCAACGGGTGCTATGCGTATGTCGCCTACCATCGTGACTTCTTCTTCAGATCTGTTCTCAATGACGATGTCCTCTCCGGTTTTGGTGTTGAAATCGAAAGTGGATATGGGTGCTGCGACGTAGAACGGGACGCCGAATTCTTTTGCCAGGACTGCCTTCTCAAATGTACCGATCTTGTTGGCAAAATCACCGTTGGCAGCGATTCTGTCCGCCCCTACGATAATCATGTCCACTCCTTCTCTGATGTAGTGTCCTGAGGATCCGTCAGGTATGATGGCATGGTCTATGCCTTCCTGGTTGAGTTCCCATGCAGTTAACTGCATTCCCTGTAATCTGGGTCTTGTTTCTGAAGCATACACAAAGAATTTCTTTCCGTCAGCGAAAGCCCTTCTGATTGGTGCCAATGCGGTGCCCACATCGACGGTTGCCAATGCTCCTGCGTTGCAGTGGGTCATGACTTTGAAACCGTCTTTGATAAGTTCTGCACCGTAGTTTCCTATCAGTGTGCATTTGTCTACCATAGATTGCGCGTATCCGTCTGCTGATTTGATCGGGTCGGCTCCTGCCTTCACTTTTTCTACCATGTAGTCTGTTGCATAGAACAGGTCGTTTGCGGTAGGTCTTGCAGCTTTCATGACCTTGGCGGCTTCATCGATATCTGCGCCAGAAAGTGCTGCAAGGCACATTCCGTATGCTGCCGTCGCTCCGATGGAGGGTGCGCCCCTCGTGGTCATGTTTCTGATACTCTCTGCAACATCTTCGTATCTGTCAAATGATACGAAAATTAGTTCATGCGGGAGTCTTCTCTGATCTATCATAACGGTTTTTCCGTCTTCGAACCATACTGCACGTACGTCCTTCGTGCCGCTCTCAGTTCTGACTTTCATATTAGCACCGTCGTTCTGTATGCTCTCAAATACTAAATTGGTTGTTGCTGAAAATGCCCGTTCGTTATTCAAAAGAATCCAAGATATCCATTTATACGATTTAACCGATGGCAAATTATGAGTGGGAGCAACGTACCCAGAGACTATGAGCTCTATGTGGTGGACAATGGTTTCATCAAAGTTTCTAGCGGGATTCAGAGGAGAATACTGGAAGCTCTGCGTGACGGTGATATGTCTCCTACGGAATTGTCATTTGTAACAGGCAGATCCAGGTCCACACTCTCAGCACATTTGGATAATATGGTCAAATCAGGACTCATCGGGTACAGGCAGAACGAAGAGGATGCCAGAAGCAGAATCTATTTCACCCGTTCGGATCCGCTCATGAAATCCAAAGTTCCGGATAAGAAGGCATTGATGCTGTCCAGTATGATCTTCCAGGATGTACGTCAACGTCCGGAAAGTGCCAGTAATCTCATTCTCAGGTCATTGATTCTCACATCGGACGGCGTAGGATTGGATATGGCTCCTATGATGTTCAGCATAGGGTGTGACATGGCAGGTTATCTTCTGTCTACGATGGAGGCATACACGGTCAGCAGAACATTGGATCTGGCAAAGGAATGGTTCGATAAGTTCGATCTCGGAGAGTTATGTGTCTATTCCAAAGATCCGATAACCATTCTGTTCAGAGACACAGTGGATCTTACTCAGACATCCGCAGAAGTTATGGCATCTTTTGTTTCAGGATTCCTGGTGACATTGTTCAGATCCAATCTCAAGAAGGTTTATGTCATTACCGATCAGGAAGTGTTCGGCGACCGTAACAACTATATCAGAATGAAATTCGAGCCTGAAGACTCATTCTGATGAATATGTGAGAAGTGCACCGTCTCCCAGTTTCTCGCAACTCTCGAATTTCAGAGTGATTCCTTCTTCACGGACCCATCCGTCCCCGTCTACCGGTGTTGGTGAAAGTCTTCCACCGATGATGAGATTACCTACAAATACTGTGTATTTATCCACCAATCCGAGTCTGAAGAAAGATGAAATGGTCTCTCCTCCGCCTTCGACGAGAATACTTCCGATGCCGGTTTCATACAGTCTGTTCATGACGTCGACAAGATCTATATTCTTGCCGGATCTGATGACATCTGCATTATCCCAGGTCTCAGTACATTCGGACGATGTCACGATGATCGTTCTTGCAGCATCATTGACGACCAAAGCATCCTTCGGTGTTCTTCCTTTAGGGTCAAGAACAATACGAATCTGATTCTCTTCGAAACTTCTGCCTTTGACGGTCAGGTGTGGATCGTCTGCGATTATGGTTCCGACGCCGACCAATATTGCGTCATATTCCATTCTGAGACCTTTGACACGTGTTTTGTCTTCGGATGAGGATATTCTAACCTGTTTTCTGTCGGATCCTGCAAGTTTTCCGTCAGCGCTCATTGCACAATTGATATGGATAAAAGGTCTCATGCGGATTCACCGGGGCTCACAGTGATGTTGTATACATTCTCTTTACGTTCAACACCGAATTTGACATCGATAAACGTTTCCAATGTATCCATCTGGCTGAGAAGGTGTCTGCTGATACGGGAAACCGAGAATGCACTGTCTCCGTCGGCCATTGAAAGATAAGGGAGAATCTGATCTGCAGTGTGTATATCCATCGTTGCTCCGGATTCCATCACCTGCAGAAGGTCGTTGGCAACATCCATTCCAGCCTGTTTTGCAGGGTGGCTTCTGGATGTCAGTACATTGCTTCCCAACATGCTTCCGTTGTCGTATTCCGCAACAAGGGATATTCCTCCGCCTCTGGAAATTCCTTCGCCGATCTTCTCAATTTCGATATTGACTTCTGTATCGTTGAATACGGAAAGACACCCTTCGATCATCTGATCTGTAATCCAATCAGGTAAATTCTGTGAGAAGCACACTCCTCTTATTTCTTTGAGTTCACCGAGATCGTACATGTTCAGCGGTTTGATTTTTCCGATGGGCTGCATGTTTACTGTGACTCTTCCCCCTCCCTCCGGATAGAATCCTCTCTGTACAATGTTCAGTTCGGCGTCGATACCCATTCTGGACATCAATGGGAAAAGAATCTGGTTGTAGGAATCGATCGGAGGGGCCCACATGACATTCGTTCCTCCAATCAGGTCTATTTTTACAGGATTTTTGTGATTTTTGGCTGCAAGCATCATCGCCTGAAGTACAAGTGTGATACTTCCTGCAGAGCCTATATCCATCATAATGTCGGATTCTTCAAAATCTCCGGGAATTATTGTCAGTTCCTGTGATCCTAATTCGTTTCCTATAATCTGAGATCCAGTCATCTGAGCAACGGCCTCAACTGCGGTGCAGTGTTGTTTGGAAAGTCCGTTCGTAGGCCTGTTTTCACGGATTCTCGTCAGGTGTGTAGCCTGTCCGGTAATGGCTGCCATAGCAACGGAGGTCCTGACTGTCTGTCCTCCGCCCTCACCTCTCGAGCAATCAATCTCCAACATTTCGTACCTATATTAAGGAACAATAGGGATAAACCTTTTCATCCACCTCGTATTTTTCTCGGAACCAACAGCACCTATTAAATAATCCTGTGGATTATGGGGGGTTACAGCGGGCTCGTGGTCTAGGGGTTATGACGGCGCCCTTACAAGGCGCAGATCGCCGGTTCGATTCCGGCCGGGCCCACCATCTGTATTTAAGATGACTGCTGTGTTCTTTTCATTCAGATTGATTCGGTCAAGATTCCATATTGCAGATTGTATTTGTTCGAATCCCAATCTATCGTGATTTTCAAATATGGTTATCTCATATCCTAGCAACGTAGTGGAGGAACTACAATGAGCAACGTGGATTTAGATTGGGCCAACATCGGTTTTGGATACATTCAGACAGACAAAAGATACGTTTCCAACTTCAAGGACGGAGCATGGGACGAGGGATGCCTCACAGAGGATCCGAACGTCGTATTGAATGAGTGTGCCGGTGTACTCCAATATGCTCAGACGGTATTTGAAGGACTCAAAGCATACAGGACAGAGGACGGCAGGATTCTTACATTCCGTCCCGATCTCAATGCCAAAAGGATGATTGACAGTGCGAAGAGGCTCGAAATGCCTCCATTCTCAGAAGAGAGATTCATCGATGCTGTCGACAAGGTAGTGGCTGCAAATGCAAGATATGTGCCGCCCTTCGGATCAGGCGCGTCATTGTACCTCCGCCCGTACATGTTCGGAACCAATCCTGTCATCGGTGTCAAGCCTGCAACAGAATATCAGTTCCGTATCCTTGTAACGCCCGTAGGACCTTATTTCAAGGGAGGTGCAAAACCGATTACCATTCGTGTAAGCGATTTCGACCGTGCAGCTCCCCGCGGAACAGGACACATCAAAGCAGGCCTTAACTATGCAATGAGTCTCCATGCAATCGTTGATGCTCACAATCAGGGATATGATGAGAACATGTATCTTGATTCACACACAAGGACCTATGTTGAAGAGACAGGAGGTGCTAACTTCATCTTCATCACCAAAGACGGTAAGTTAGTCACACCCAAATCCGATACGATCCTGCCTTCTATCACAAGGCGTTCATTGTGTTATGTTGCAGAGCACTATCTCGACATGGAAGTCGAAGAAAGAGAGATTCCGCTGACAGAAGTCAAGGAGTTCGCAGAATGCGGTCTCTGCGGTACAGCTGCAGTAATTTCTCCCGTCGGAAAGGTTGTCGATCACGGAACAGACATCTGCTTCCCCAGCGGAATGACCGAGATGGGCCCGGTTACAAAGAAACTCTACGATACACTCACAGGAATCCAGATGGGTAGGATTGAAGCTCCTGAAGGATGGATTCACGAAATCAAACTGTAAATAAAACATTCCCGCGGATTACCGCGGGGTTTTATCGTTTTTAACTACGAGACACAATCTCTTTTTCATTCAACAGACAGAGAGAAATGTATCGCTTTCACAGAATGTGTAATTGAACCCATAGAGATTCTGTCGGCAACACGCGCATAGTCTGCAACGTTATCAATGGTTATTCTGCCTGAAGCTTCCACCATGATGTCGGGATTAATCGATTTTACCAGTCTGTAGATTTCGGCAGCTTCCTCAGGAGTGCGGTTATCCATCATAATTATGTCCGCCCCGCATTTTGCAGCCACTTCAGCATCATGAAGTGTCTCCACTTCCACTTCGACACCCATGCTGTACGGAAGGTCCAAGGTTTTTTCCATCACTGCCTCTATGCCTCCGAGAGCCTGGATATGATTGTCTTTGACGAGAACCAGATCATCAAGTCCGAATCTGTGAGGGTCTCCTCCACCGAGTACGATGGCTTTTTTCTCATATTTTCTGAATCCGGGCGTGGTCTTTCTGGTGCCTGCAATCTTGACATTTGCGTCATGTTTTCTGCAGAGCATAGTGGCATCATACACAGCTGTAGATATGCCGCTCATTCTCATCATTATGTTGAGTGCAGTCCTCTCTGCAGTGGTGATTCCTCTCAAAGGGCCGATGAGCCTCATGATCTGGGTGCCGGCACATACAAGCGTTCCGTCATCTACCAATTGTTCGGCTTTGACACCGAGTTTACTGAAGATGGCTGTCGCCTCCTCCAATCCGGAGACGACAGCATCATCCTCGCATGTTATGACGGCAGAACCGTCTATATCTGGAACAAAGGTAGCGGTTGTTATATCTCCGCTACCGATGTCCTCAGCAAGGAATCTGTCAAAATCATCCTGTTCAGATTTCGAGTTCAAATTCCTCTCCCTCCATCGGGAGTATCACATTGTAATCTGCCAGATCTTTAAGGAACATCTCTCTAGTATCCGAATGCATGATGACGACGTTTGTCGGATCGCACTCACGTACAAACTCGACAATCTGCTTGTGATCTGCGTGTGCAGAGAAGTCAAACTTCATCACTTCGCAGTGTATAGGTGTCGGCTCTCCGTGGAGTTTGACCATTCCTGTATCCAACAGGAACCTTCCGTTAGTGTCATCAGCCTGATATCCGACAAGAAGTATTGCGTTGCGAGGATCGTCTTTGAGTGCTTTGATGTACTGTAAGACAGGTCCTCCGTCCAGCATTCCGCCTGTTGTGATGATGACTTCCGCCCTTTTGGCCTCACGCCTCATACTTGAGGTCTTAACCTCTACGAAACTTCTTCTGGCAGCCTTAAGATCCTTGGCATCCAACATGTATTCTGGGTATTCCATGTACAGTCTTGTGACCGTCTTTCCCATACCGTCTACCCACATGTCATATCCGAGATTTCTGAGCAAGATCATGATTTCCTGAGTCCTTCCTATGGCGAAACTCGGAATGAGTACTGTACCTCCGCGGTCAACAACTTCTTTGATCTTCTCAATGAATTCTTTTTCAGTTGTCTTCCTGTCAGGGTGGATACGGCCCCCGTATGTACCTTCGATGAAGAGATTCTCACACTTTACAGGCCTGGCACCATCCACTAAACGTGTTCTGATAGTGTGTATGTCTCCTGTGTACAGTGTGTTTGTATCCTTGATGAATTCGAACATCGCTGCACCGGGGACATGTCCTGCTGAATGGAATTTGACATCTGTGTTCTTCAGTTCGATGGTGTCGCCGAATGTGAGAGGTACGACATCCTTCATTGTACGCTCTATATCGCCTGTCGTGTACGGAAGGGGATAATCCTCCGTCTTGGCTATCTTGAGACTGTCGTGCATCATCAGTTCTCCGACTTCCGCTGTGAGGGGAGTGGTGAACAGTTCACACCTGTCTCTTCCGACAATGGATGGAATCATTCCACTGTGGTCGAGGTGGGAATGTGTAAGGAAGCAATGTTTAATCCTCGGAGCCTGAAGAGGATATTCAGGAGGCTTCGAAGGATTCATGCCGTAATCTATCAGCATGGTTTCTCCGTCATGTTCCATGGTCATTCCCATGCGTCCGACTGTTTCGGCGCCACCAAGGAACCTGAATTTCATTTTCATTTTTTCATCTCCGTTTTGCCTGTTGTTCAGGTCTTTTTAGTTAATGGAGGATTTGTCCTCCTTGTCTGTGAAATCAGTGAGATGCGCGGATAATCGCGCGCATTAATAGCAATATGTATCCCAACCAGCAACGCTTATATATTGTTTATGGAGTTGTACAGTTGTCAGTCTATTGTCTGACAGTGGGATGCATGAAAGACAGAATATTCGGCCGTGCTCAGAATTTTGGAGAGACGGCAAAGACGGCTTTAATAGAAGCTTCAGGAGTGAACTCTCGCAGTTTTTACGATCCTAAGTCAGGATTGTTTTTTGCAGTATTACTGTCATTTTTCCTTTGGTGGATCCCATATTTGGGACAGATGATCCCGGGTTATGTATGTGGCAGAAGGGCAGGTTCGATTAAGAACGGCCTCATTTCAGTTGTTGTAGCATCAATCATCCTCATCATATCTACGGCAATAATCTCGGGCCTTCTGTCTATCATGTTCATGGAAGGGAACACTGCATTCATTAACACGTTTGGCGGAATGACAAACGGAATCATCGTAGGAATTTACGATTTCACCAACTATCTGGCATCTTTTGCAACCATCTCAAACGGGGGCCTTTATGTGAATGTGAATGCATTTGCTATGCTGATTGCATTCGGAGTAGTCGGTGGAGTAATGTCCGATCAGTCAAGGAAGGAGATCAGGATTATTGTTGGACAGACCATGTCTGCATCTGACCCAGAACTTCCCAGATCCGTTAGGGTAGCCACAGGAGAGACCAAGGTTTTTGAGACTTACAGCGACTATTCTGCGATACGTGTCAACAGGACTGAAGCGCCTGCAAAACCGCAGAAGGCACCCAGAAAGAGTCATGTTATCGCATCGGCTACGAACACAGATATACCTGCATCTTACGCTCCGGGGCCTGTGAATACAGTCACGTCACCGGCAACTTCTACGGAGGTCACATACAGCAAGATTCCAGTAACAGGTGCTACACCTTCCTCATCGGCATCTGAGACCAAGACCTATGTAATGCCTGAGGCGACCACTGTTGCTGCCGAAACACCTGCAGTTCATACTGTTACTGAGGTACCGGCGTCTGCAGTTCAGGCACCTGCAGTCAAAACAGTATCTTCGCCAGCAGTCGAGAAGAAGGTTGAAGAATCAGAAGACTCCGTACCGAAACGCAGTTCATCTGACGACCTGGAATGGTTCTGATGCTGGCACATATGCATTCACGGAATAGGGCACATATTTCGTGATATTGAGGCCAGTTTTTCTGACCTTTATCCTTTTATAATAATAAACCATCGCGAAAGCGAGGATGATAGGTTTGTTTTGTTCATCATGCGGTTCAATGATGTTCCCTAAAGATGGCAAATATGTTTGCAATCAGTGCGGAGCAGAACAGGAGTTAGGCAGCGTAGAGACTTTTACGACTTCGGTCAAGAACAAAGAGATTTCAGTTATTTCGGAGAATGTGGCAACACTTCCCAAGACCCGCATCATTTGCCCTGAATGCGGAAACACAGAGGCATACTTCGTTATCAGGCAGACCCGTGCCGCGGATGAACCTGAGACAAGGATCTACCGCTGCTGCAAATGCAGTCACAGCTGGAGAGAGTACTGACGGGGGATCTTGAATGTTCAAAGCGCAGTTGAAGTCCGAGACACTGAAAGGTCTCGTCAACATGATATCCACACTTATCGACGAGGTCAAGTTCACTGTGTCACCTGAGGGACTCAGCCTTAAGGCTGTCGATCCCGCACATGTCGCAATGGTAGAACTCATGGTCGAAAGCGGAGCATTCGAATCGTATGAAGCGGACGAGACTGAGCTTGGAATAGATTTGGACAAGGTCAAAGACGTCCTCAAGCTTGCATCATCAGGCGACATAATCAGTATGGAACAGGATGCTGACCACGGAAGGCTCATTTTCAAGATCGGAAACATTACCAGGCGTATGAGTCTCGTAGATACTTCCAGTATGAACGACGTCAAAGTTCCTCAGCTGAAACTCTCATCCACAGTCAAGGTGCCCGTATCAGAACTTCAGAGAGGCATCAAGGCTTCAGAATCAATTTCAGATCACATTTCACTCATCGCAGAGGGAGAAACATTCGAACTTCTCTGTGAAGGGGATACAGATTCTGCCAACCTTACACTGGATTCATCCTCACTTGAAAGCATCAACGCACCTTCCCGTGTAAGCAGTATGTTCCCCTTGGACTATTTTTCGAACTTCATTAAGGCAATTCCTTCGGATGTTGTTGTAGAGATTGAACTCGATACAGACTACCCTGTAATCATCAACTTCGATCTTGCAGGTGACAACGGTAAAGTGAAGTACCTCCTTGCACCAAGGATCGAATCTGACTAGGCGGGATCGACATGTTAACCTCTGAGGAATTACAGAAAAAGGCAAACATTCTCAGATGTCACGTGATCGAGATGACTTACGAGGCAGGATCCGGCCATCCCGGAGGTTCCTTGTCCGCTGCAGATCTCATCGCAACACTCTATTTCAGAATGATGAAACACGATCCTTCCAATCCCTCATGGGAGGAGAGGGACAGGTTCATTCTTTCAAAAGGTCACGTAGCACCTGTTCTTTACGCAGCATTGGCCGAATCCGGTTATTTCCCTGTTGAGGATTTGAAGACACTTAGGAAAATCGGTTCAAAACTTCAGGGCCATCCCGTCAGGGGGAAGGTTCCCGGTGTGGAAATGTCTACAGGTTCATTGGGACAGGGTCTCAGCATGGCATGTGGTATCGCATTAGCCGGAAAGATGGATTCTGCTGACTATCACGTTTACTGCCTTCTCGGTGACGGGGAGCTTCAGAGCGGACAGAATTGGGAAGCAATGATGTTCGCATCACACAACAAACTCAACAATCTCATTGCATTCGTGGACAGGAACCGCCTTCAGATCGAAGGAGATACTGAGACTGTAATGTCTCTCGACCCTCTTCCTGAGAAATGGCTGTCTTTCGGATGGAATGTATTCGAAATCGACGGTCACAACATCGACCGCATCATTGGCGCCATCGAGGAAGCAAAGGCTTCCGATTCACCTTCTGTCATAATTATGAACACCTTCAAAGGAAAAGGAGTCTCATTCATGGAGAACAAAGCCGAATTCCACGGTCGTGCATGTAAATGTGATGAGTTTGAGAAGGCTATGGCAGAACTGAAGGAGGTGTGCCAATGAAGTTGGCTCAGCGTAACTATTACGGTAAAGCACTTGTAAAATTAGCAGAGACGAACAAAGATGTGGTCGTTCTTGATGCAGATTTGGCAGGTTCCACCAAGACATCCGAATTCAGAAAGGTAGCACCTGAGAGATTCGTCGAAGTAGGTATTGCGGAGCAGAACCTTATCGGTATATCTGCAGGTCTTGCAGCATCAGGGAAAACTGTATTTGCATCCACATTTGCAGTATTCGCAACAGGAAGGTGTTGGGAGCAGATTCGTTTGGCATTGGCATATCCGAAGCTGAACGTAAAAGTCGTTTCCACCCACTGCGGAATCAGTGTCGGTGCTGACGGTGCATCTCACCAGGCATTGGAAGACATCTCCATTATGCGTTCACTTCCAAACATGGTTGTTGTATCTCCTGCAGATGCATATGAGGCATATGCAGCAACATTGGCCTTGGCTGAATATGACGGGCCCTGTTACATGAGATTGGGACGTGCAGATCTTCCAGTCATCTATACAGAGGATGTTGAGTTCACAATCGGAAAGGCAAAGAAGATCAGATCCGGAACCGATGTAACACTCATCGGAACGGGACAGATGGTCAACTCATGTATCGAAGCAGCAGATATTCTTGAGAAAGAGGGAATCTCCGCCGATGTGATCAACATGTCTACGATCAAACCCCTCGATACGGAGGCAATTTACGATTCAATTACAAAGACCGGTTGTGTAGTTACTGCCGAGGAACACAGTGTAATCGGCGGTCTTGGTTCCGCAGTCTCAGAGTTCCTTTCTGAGAACTGTCCTGTACCACTCACAAGAATCGGAACAAGGGATACATTCGGCGAATCCGGAGATCCTGATGAACTCTTTAAGAAATACGGCCTGACAGCAGAAGACATCGCTGAAGCGGCTAAATTATCAATAAGCAGGAAGAAGGAGTGAAAGAGATGAAGATTTTCATAGATACCGCTAACATCGACATGATTAAGGAGATTAATGACTGGGGAATTCTCGACGGAGTCACAACAAATCCCAGTCTCATTGCAAAGGAAGGAAAAGATCTCAAGACAATCGTCACAGAGATCTCAAAGATCGTAGACGGTCCCATTTCCGCAGAAGTCATGTCCATGGATGCTGACGGAATGGTCGCAGAGGGAAGAGAGTTGGCAAAGATCCACCCTAACATCAACATCAAGCTCCCTATGTGTGTCGAGTCACTCAAAGCAACCAAGGTTCTTTCATCCGAAGGTATCAAGGTTAACGTCACTCTGATTTTCTCAGCACAGCAGGCACTCCTTGCCGCAAAGGCAGGAGCAGCATTCGTTTCACCCTTTGTCGGAAGGTTGGACGATATCGGAATCGACGGAACAGGATTGATCACAGAGATTTCAACAATCTTTAACAATTATGGAATCCAGACCGAGATTATCGCGGCATCAATCAGGAATCCAATCCACGTTTCCATCGCAGCTCAGGCAGGATGCGACATAGCAACGATTCCTTACAACGTCCTGAAACAGATGGTTGCACACCCCAAGACCACTGAGGGAATCGAGAAGTTCATCGCAGACTACAACAAGTCTCAGAATTGAGGTTTCCGATGTACGACGTGATCGTAGTTGGGGGAGGACCGGCAGGCTCCAAGTCTGCACGCCTTCTCTCCAGGGATCACGACGTTATGGTCCTTGAGGATCACAACTGTTCAGGAGAGCCTGTGGAATGCACAGGTCTGATATCTCCTGACGTTATCAGGGAATCCGGTATCAAACCAGATATCCTGAATTCTTTTTCCAATCTGTGTGCAGTATTCCCTGATGGAAGAAAAGTCACTGTCAGATGCAAGGATGAGAAAGCTGTAGTTATCGACCGTGCGGATTTTGACAGAAAAATGGCAGATGAAGCCATTGATGCAGGTGCAAAGTATGTCTACTCCAAGAGATGTACTTCATGCAGTGTTCAAAACGATTCTGTTTCTGTCTTATCGGACAATGACCGTTATGACGGAAAAGTACTCATCGGTGCTGACGGACATACTTCAACAGTCAGGCAGCAGTTATTCACACAAAGGCCTGAGATGTATGTCAGAGGTATTCAGGCAGATGTTGAATTCACATATGAGTATCAGGACACAATCGATATCTTCCTGGGTTCCGATGTTGCACCGGATTTCTTTGCATGGGCAATTCCGTTTGACGATAGGGTAAGAGTAGGGCTCTGCTGCGGATGGGACAATGAACTCCCCGCATTTTATTTCAAAAAATTACTGCAGAAATTGAAGATGGATGATTCAAAAGTCATTATGAAGAATTCCGGAAAGATTCCATTGGGAACATTGAGCAAAACATACCGTGATCATGTATTGCTTGTAGGCGATTCGGCTGGGCAGGTCAAGCCCATTTCGGGCGGAGGACTGTATCCGGGACTAGTGTCTGCAGGCCATGCAGCTGACGTCATTCATGAAGCATTTCAGTCAGAAGATTTCTCCGAGAAGATGCTGAAACAGTATCAGAAGAGATGGAAGTCTTCAGTCGGCAAGGAACTAAAATCCGGTCTTAGGCTGAGGAAGATGTACAACAATCTTTCTGATTCGGACCTCAATTCCGTGGGAGCCATTGTCGATGACAGAAAGATATTGGACCCAATATCCGAAGTCACATTGGATTCTGTCAGTGATGCTGTTCCGATAGTGATGAAAAATCTCCCTGTAGCGTTCAAATTACTGCCGTATATGATCAAAGGTGTTATCAGATGAAACTGGCAGTCATCCCGTCATCAGATGCAAAGGATATGATTCCCAGATTAGTGAAGGAAGGTGTAGTAAACACCCATGCCAAGATATCCAAGAGCGGCTCGGACAGACTCATACCGATATTGGATGAATATGTTCAGGTGATGCAGGAAAGGGGATTCACTTTGGTTGAAGGAGAAGCACACTCAAGAGCCAGGACTCCCCCGCAGGAAAGGATACTGAAGGATCTGAGCGATCTGCCGAAGGAGGTATTGTCAAATCTTCCGATGAAATGGGAGTATGTCGGAGACATCGTAATCATAAGGTTGGAGGATTCGGCTGAACCGTACAAGAAACGTATCGGAGAAGTATATGCGGATCAGTTGGAGATGCAGACTGTATGTGTAGACAGATCTGGAGTTTCCGGAGAATTTAGACGTCCAGATATCGAAGTAATATACGGTTCCAAGACAGATTCGATAAGATTGGAAAACGGCATCCGTTATTATTTCGATGTGACAAAGGTGATGTTTGCATCAGGTAACGTAGATGAAAGGGAACGTATGAAGAATCTCGACTGTACCGGCGAGACTGTTGTAGATATGTTCGCAGGAATCGGTTATTTCAGTTTACCTTTGGCCAAATTTTCAGGTGCAAAGGAAGTAATTTCCTGTGAGAAAAATCCTGAATCATATGAGTTTCTGGTGAAGAATGTGGAACTGAATGAAGTAGGGCACATCGTTAAACCTATGTTGGGGGACAACAGGACGCTTCCCGGAGAAAGATTCGCGGATCGTATCCTCATGGGATATGTGCAGATAACTTCTGAGTTTATTCCCAAAGCACTGCAACTAATCAAACCAAACGGAATCATTCATTATCATGATACGTTCTATGTCAATGAGTACGAGGACAAGATAACCCAGATCTTTGACGAAGCCTGCGGTAAGGGCGGATATGAGATATTGGGAATAAGGGAGGTAAAGTCATTCGCTCCCTCTGTTTCCCATTATGTCGCTGACATCAGGATCTTACACTGATTCTCCGCACCCTGTCGCTGAAAGGAGCGTATTCATTTTATGGCGGTATTCCTCTCCTGAGGCTGCCACAAGGTCCTTTACGAAGGGCACAAGGAATTCTGCAAGATCGGATTCTTCTGCAGTACATTTCACCAGATTTCTGTCATTTCCGACAGCTATTGCGAATGCTTTGGCCAAAGAGCGGGATTTGTAATCTCTCGGAGGTTTCAATTCAAGCTCGGATTTCAGGTGTGAGATTCCTCCTACCTTCACGGCCTTGGCATAACTGTCAGCATTCTTTGTTACCGGGCCCATGTTCTTGAACACAGGGAGTGTTTTGACAACATCTTTTGACATTTCGAGGCTGTGGGCTTCTTTAAGGACGGTAAGTGGATTCTTTCTTGATGCATCTCCGATAGATTCTGCAACCTCTTCGGATGTAAATTTGGAGATTATTCCTGAATAGTTGCTCTGCCATATGGACGACAATGCTTCTGATGCTTTTCCAGACTGTATCACGATGGAAACAGGATTCTCCTCTAGATATCCTGACAGTGCTGAAATCTCCATCGGGTCACCTGACAGTTGTGATATGAAATCTTTCAGATTCGAGCCATAGTTCTTGTTTCCGATTATGTACACTGCAGTATCTGCATTCTGAAGGTCGCCGAGTTTTGATTTGATAATCTCTTTGATCAAAGCAGAGTCTGTAACTTTTCCTAAGGAGTAGTCTTTGATTCTTTCCGCTGGAATAGTTTCTATTCCGGAAGATTCGGATGAGTGATAGTTGTGTTCCACATAAACCTCAAAGTCATCCAACGGATCGACTGCAACTATTCTGGAAATCAGATATTGGAGTGTGGATACATCTTTGGCACAGTTCTTGCATATTCTGATTTTTGTATCAGATGACTTGATTTTGATAACCAAAGCCGGTTCGTTGGGGTGTGCACAGACGATTTCATCGTCAGGGAATTCGTAAGGAGATTCCCAGAATGTATCGTAGATGTAGTCCATGGGCATGTTAGGGGTATTGGAGCATACAAGGTCCTCACCGAAAGAGTAGAGGTAGAGTTTGTTCTTCTTTGCGAATGCGTTGTAGAGAAGAAGTCTAATCTTTGGGTCGTCATAGTGTTGGCACCCGATGAGTTTGTCATTACCGACGGCACCCTTCTGTACAAAAGGAACATCTTCGCCTGCAAGTTTTGCGGTTGCGGTATAAGGTACGGTACCTGATGCATAAAGTGAGATTGTAGCAGCGTACGCTTTGAATATATCGTCACTTCCTCTGGATGCCATTTTGGTGAGTCCGTCTGCGCTGCTTTTGATCTTGTCCAGTTTGGCAATTCTCTTGAATGTTTTATCAAATGAACATTTCCTGCAGTTGCCTGCGCATTTAGGCCTCAGAAGAGACGAATCTTCCCAGAGGTTTTTCGATTTCTCGAGAATGTCGGATTCAACTCTTTTGTTGGTACGCTTGATTCCCCTGAACCTTACTCTCTTACCCATGATTCCAGGATATTGTTGCGGATATTAAAAGGGTGACAGAGATAACAATTATAGGTACATCAGAACATCACATCCGCATGGGTGATTATCAGGCACTTCAGCGGAAGGTCAGAGTGCTCCTGGCTAAGGAACCTTTCTGCCTCAGGAGGATAGCCAAGGAAGATCTGGATATATTCTGTGAAGCATTCATCCATGACAGTTTCTCCAATGAGATGGATTCCGATTCCAGACCGAAGGCTGTACGTTCCTATGAAAGGTTGGAATTTTTAGGGGATTCAATAGTAGAATTTCTCGCATGTGAGTACATCTACAGCAATTCAGATCTCCAGGAAGGGCGGATGACGGATTTCAAGCAGGAAATCGTTGCCAACAAGAAGATATCCTCATATGTGAAGGAAGCAGGCATCGATATAGACGGCGTATTGTTACTGGGTCATGGACACAGAGATCCAAAGACCAAGGAGAACATAGTTGAAGACAATATGCGCTCGGATGCTTTTGAAGCACTTATTGCAGCTATATATCTGGTACACGGAATGGATATGGCAAGGGAAATAGTGCATAAGATACTGATACTTCCGGCATTAAGGGATTTCCAGATATGATGGTGTCAATGACAACTTTTCTGTTGTCATTAACTCATATTATATAGGTAGAAAATCAATATTCCATCATGGATGTCGATACAACTGTTTCAGCTATTGTAAGTATGGAAATCCGCGGTGCCGGAAAGATTGCGAGAGCAGGAGCATCGGCTTTATCATATTTTGCAGAGAATTACAGCGGAACTGATCTGGCACCATTCATGAAAGAATTGAATGATGCCAGGGATAAGATACTCGGTTCAAGACCGACCGCTGTTTCACTTTGGAACGGTGTACACTCAACATTGAAGGATGTTGACACATGCGCTTCGGTTGAAGAGGCGAAAGAACTCATAATTTCTAATGCAGAAAGGTTTAACAAAGAGTCATTGGGCGCTGTGAAGTTGATCGGAGAGATGGGTGCCAAGAGGATTCAGGACGGAGATGTCATTCTGACACACTGTAACAGCAGTGCTGCATTATCTGTGATTAAAACTGCCCATGCACAGGGAAAGAAGTTCAGAGTGTATGCAACAGAATCAAGGCCGTGGAGACAGGGCATACTTACCGTTAATGAATTGGCTAAGGAAGGAATAGACATAACGCTGATCATAGACAGTGCGGTCCGTTCCGTGATGAAACATGTCACCAAGGTCTTTGTGGGCGCAGACACGATAACGTCACACGGTTCTTTAATCAATAAAATAGGTACATCTCAGCTAGCGCTGGCAGCAAATGAGGCCAGAGTACAATTCTACGTTTGCAGTGAAACATACAAGTTCTCCCCCATGACCCTTTACGGAGATATGGTCACAATAGAAGAAAGGGATCAGGATGAGGTAGTAATGGGTGCCGATATAGACGGTAGGGTAAAGATATTCAATCCTGTTTTCGACAGTACTCCCGGAAAATACATTGATGCGATAATAACCGAAGTCGGATTGATATCTCCCGGTTCGGTGTACAATATCATGGTAAGCAAACTCGGAAACGTAATTTTACAGAATTAAGGTGATAAACATGACATCATACATGCATATAGGAGAAGATATCGACAAGGATGCTTTCGTAATCTGCGATTACAGGGTGACTACAAATCTTCCTATGGACAAGGCAGCTAATTCCATTGCCGCTGAACAGTCTACAGGTACATGGACCGATCTGACCACAACCACAGAGAAAATCATTGATCTTTACGGAGCAAGAGTACTGAACATTGACAAGGATATGGTAAGGATTGCATATCCTGCAGATGATTTCAGCATAGATATAGGCGGCGTCCCTCAGATTTTATCAATCATCGCAGGAAATCTCTTCGGATTGGAATCAATTCATAAACTCAGATTGGAGGATGTGTCCTTCCCCAAATGTATCATGGATATGTTCAAAGGTCCTAAATTCGGTGTGTCTGGACTTAGGAAAGAACTTGACAGGCCTGATAAGCCGTTGGTAGGTACGATAGTCAAACCCAAGATCGGTCTTCCGCCGAAGGAAACGGCTGAATATGTTTATGAATCAGGTGCCGGAGGATTGACCAACAGTAAGGATGATGAAACCCTCGTCAATCAGAAGTTTTGTCCAATAGAAGACAGGACAGTAGCTGTTGCAGAAGCATTGGACAGGTTGAAGTCTGAGGGTCACAGCATGATGCATGCCATTAATGTCAGTACCAATGGAGATAAGATCCTTGAATTGGCAGAAAAGGTGCAGTCCTGGGGTGCCAAGGAACTGATGGTAGATGTCATCACATGCGGTTTTGCTGCAGTTCAGGCGTTGGCAGAGGATCCGTCCATTAAGGTGCCGATCCATGTACACAGGACAATGCATGGGGCATTGACAAGGGATCCGTTGCACGGTATCGCTATGCTTCCTGTTACAAAGTTGGTACGTATGTGCGGCGGTGATGCACTGCACATAGGTACGCTCGGCGTAGGAAAGATGAGCGGAAACTCAGTCCATGATATGCAGAACCTTACATGGTGTCTCAATGACATGAACGGATTCAGGACAATGATGCCTGTATGCTCCGGAGGAGTATATCCGGGAATGATCGGAAAGATGGTTGAGATATCCGGAATGGATGTTCAGATTCAGGCAGGTGGAGGTGTCGCAGGACACCCAGGCGGTGTAAGAAAAGGTGCGATGGCAATGTGTCAGGCAGTGGATGCAGCATACGAGGGCATCGAGGCTCAGACATACGCTGAAACACATCCTGAGCTCAAGGCCGCTCTCAGTAAGTGGGGATTGAAATGAAGCTCAGAGTCAGAACTTACGATGTGGATGCATCCGAACCTTCGGTGATGATCCATGACGATGACTGCATAGTGCTGGGTGTCAAGGAAAACGACCGTGTTAAAATCTCAGGAAAGAGTGTTTGGGTATCTCTTGTGGATCGTTCCGATTCTGTATTGGAAAGAGGAGAGATATTGATTCCCAATTTCTACATGGGACGTTATGACATAAATGAGGGCGATGAGGTGGAAGTCACCCATTCGCCCAAACCCGACTCAGTAATGTATATCAGGAAAAAGATGGACAACAAGAAACTCACAAAAGAGGAGATATACGCCATCGTCAACGATATTCTCGAGTCCAAACTTTCAAAGATCGAAGTTTCAGCATGGCTTACTTCACTTTACATCAACGGTATGGATCTCGATGAGATTGCCAATTTCACCAATGCAATGGTGGATACAGGAGACAGGATTGATTTTACCCGTGAACCTGTATTTGATTTTCACAGTATCGGAGGAGTTCCCGGAAACAAGGTCACGCCCATCGTAGTGTCCATTGTTGCAGCCGCAGGTCTTATGCTTCCGAAGACATCATCACGTGCCATCAGCAGTGCATGCGGTACATCGGATTTTGTCGAAACATTCTGCAATGTGGAACTTTCAGCTGAACAGGTTAAAGAGATCTCTGAACGTGTCGGGGGAGTACTCGCATGGGGAGGTTCGATGAATCTGGCACCTGTGGATGATATAGTCATTAAGGTGGAGCATCCCTTAGGAATCAACCCCAGAGCTCAGATGCTCGCATCGATCATGAGTAAGAAAGTTGCAATCGGTGCCAACAACCTTCTGGTAGACATTCCCATGGGTCCCGGAACCAAGGTTCCCACGTTGGAGAAAGCAAGGGAATATGTACGTGATTTCACAGAGCTGGGTCGTATATTGGGTATGCACATAGAGTGTGCTATCACCTATGGAGATCAGCCGGTAGGTCAGGCTATCGGACCCAATTTGGAAGCAAGAGAATGTATCCGTATATTGGAAGGGGAGAAGCATCCTGCAAGTGTCGTGGAAAAGGCTTGCGATCTTGCAGGTATCATTCTTGAAATGGGCGGTATACCTGACGGAGCCACGAAGGCCAGAGACATACTCTTCTCCGGACAGGCGCACAAGAAATTCCTGGAGATTGTGGAGGCACAGGGAGGAAATCCCAATCTGAAAGCCGACGATCTAAAGCCAGGACAGTATGTTCAGGAAATTGTTTCTGTGAAGTCCGGTTATGTCCACACAATCGATAACAAGATGTTGGTATCTATTGCAAGGGCCGCAGGTGCACCTAACGACAAGGGCGCAGGACTCCTGATAATGAAGAAGAAAGGTCAAAGGGTCGAGAAGGGCGATGTACTCATGTATATCCACTCCGACAATGAGGCTAAGGGAGTCAGAGCCAAAGAGATGGCAATCAGGTTCAACCCCATTACAATAGAAGGTATGCTCATAGAGAGGGCATGATCCGATGAGGAATCTCTGTTTCACAGTGGATCTTGACAGGGATGTAAATGATGCAGAGGAAGGCTCTTCTGCCGCCATCTCCCTGGACCGCGGTCAGGGAAACATTCCGCGCTTCAGTTCATCCGCCAAAGGTACGGAAGTATTGTTGGATCTCATGGATGATTTGGGAATGAAATGTACATTCTTTGCCGAAGCGACAGCTCTGAAGGAAACCGGTGTCGGCAGAACAATATCCGGGCACGAGGTCGGATTCCACGGTCTGAATCACGAGGATTTCACAGGTGCCAGAACAAATGTGTTTTTCGATTATGGAGAGATGCGTTCCATAGTCGAGAAATCACTTTCCATTGTGCGTGATGAGGTCGGAAAGTCCCCCAGGGGGTTCCGTTCCCCTTACATGGACCCCAACGAGACGATGTTGGAGTTTCTGCCAGAATACGGCATTAGATACGACTCTTCAAGATATGCGTATGTCACCGAAAATATGGATGTCAATACATCGGTCGAACTTGTCGAAGTCCCCGTTCAGAAGGATACGGACGCATCCGGAAAAAGTATTACTGCATATCTGTGGCCTATGCATGAGGGAAAGAGAGGATATGCTGACTACATACCTATGGCGGATAAAATCAAAAGCGGACCATTGGTGATTGCTACACATTCCTGGCATATGGTCGAAACAAGATCATCCGGAGTCATGGACAGGGATTGGATCAACCGTAATTACGATAGTGTGCGTAACCTTCTGTCATCTTTGTTGGACATGGGTTTTTCACCGTCAACAGTTGAAGAAATTGCCGGTAGGAAGGAAAGTGTATGGTCGCGCGTGCGCAACCTATAATATAGTGTAGCCATTTCCACAGTTATGGTCTGCAGGTTGATTTCAGGTCCAGAGGTATCCGAAGAGATTTACGGAGAGCTTCGTACAAGAATTGAGAAACTCAAATCCGAAGGATTCGTTCCCGGTCTCGCTGTTGTACTTGTCGGTGAGGATCCCGCCTCACAGGTGTACGTCCGCATGAAAGGAAAGAAATGCGAAGAGCTCGGGATGCATTCTGAAACAATCGTAATGCCCGCAGATATAACTGAAGAAGAGCTTCTGAAAAAGATAGACGATCTGAATAAAGATGCATCCATTCACGGATTCCTTGTTCAGCTTCCGCTTCCCAAGCATATCGATGAAGACAAAGTTATCGAAGCAATCGATCCGATGAAGGATGTAGACGGATTCCACCCTGTCAATGTCGGACGTATGCTAATCGGAAAGCCTGGATTCCTTCCCGCTACACCTGCAGGTGTTCAGCAGATGCTCATAAGGTCCGGTATCGAGACTGCAGGAAAGCATGTAGTCGTCGTCGGAAGAAGCAACATCGTAGGAAAGCCCATGGCCGCACTTATGATTCAGCGCGGACTTGGAGCGGATTCCACAGTTTCAATCGTACATTCAAAGACAGCCAATCTGGCTGAAATAACAAAGCAGGCAGACATTCTCATTGTCGCTATCGGAAAACCCAGATTCATCACTGGAGATATGGTGAAGGATGGTGCAGTCGTCATCGATGTAGGTACAAACAGAATCGATGATCCAACTCATCCCAAGGGTTCAAGGCTCGTAGGTGACGTTGATTTCGAGAACGTAAAGGACAAGACTGCCGCAATCACGCCCGTTCCGGGAGGAGTGGGCCCGATGACAATCTGTATGCTGATGGCAAACGCAGTCCAGGCTGCAGAGAATTTTAAGAACTTACTCTAAAGAGGTTTAATCATGATGAGAGAATGCGAGGATCACGGATATTTCCGTGAGGAAGAATGCCCGATCTGCGGAAATGAAGGTAAATTCCTTATGAATGATTTTGAGGTAGACAGACTCGGAAGGACCGTTGCTGCAATCCTCAGACACGGAAAGTTCGATCTGCCCATGGATGAACAGGGATTCGTATCGATACGCAAGATGGTCGGTGCCATAAAAGACAACAGCCGCCGTATGCACTGGCTCAGGCCCCATCACATTATTGCACTGGCAGAAACAGATCCCAAGGGAAGATACCAGATTTCAGGTGACATGGTAAGGGCAATGTACGGACACACGATCCCATTGAATCTCAACCTTTCCACGGACAACATTCCTGACGAATTGTACTATCCTACAACGCCTGAGGAAGCAGAAATTATACTGGAAGTAGGACTCAGACCTTCCGACAGGTCCATGGTCCACCTTTCACTCACATATCAGGATGCATACAATGCAGGATCTGTAAGGGTCGAATCACCTCTGATCCTGGCAATCGATGTTGACAAATGCTTCGATTACGGATATGACATAGGAAAGGCAGGAAAGACAGTCTTCCTTTGTAAGGCAGTTCCTGCAGACTGTCTTAGGATAATTCACGAAGAAGAAATCAACGAATGAGGGAGATTATGCCACAGATATTGACTCCGGATATGGTTGAGGCCAAGTATGGCACTCTCTTCTGTAAGTCATTCATAACAATGGTTGACGATAAGAACGGATGTGCTCAGATTGTAGAGACATGTTCTGCCAAAGGGCCCAGGGAATGGGATTTTGTTAACAGAAAGAGAACCGGAGGAATCATCACCGATATCAATTCAGACGGTGAGAAACTCATAATGAATACCGTTATAGGTGACAGAGATCTGAAATTCGGTCCTGCATCCTCAGAGTTGGGCGGTCAGGGAGTGTTCTCATTACAGGTCGAAGGTGACAGGGTCCGTACGAAATGGAGGGGTATAGCAGGTGCATCTGTCGGAGTCGGTGCATGTATACCTCAGTGCAAGGACGTTATCGAAACTGTATATCCCGATGATTTCAAGATCGGAGGGGCGAACACAGCAGAGGTGGAAATCGTCACGAAGAAGATGGTCCGTATGGTCATCGGTGTCGACGATACAGATACGCCCCAGCAGGGCGCATCCTGGGTTTCTTCTCTGAAGATGGGCAAGGAATGCCCTTATGGTAAGTTCATAGACCACAAGATTATCCAACTCAACCCTAAAGCACCTAACAAGACAACCAACTGCTGCTCTACCGCAGTATCCTTGGCTGTCGAGGAGAAGGACATTCCGAATGTAATAGAATACGCAAAAGAATTCCTGAGAAAAGAATCCTATTCGGATGATACAGTGATGACTGTATTCATCGGTCTGAATATTCCGAAGGAACTCGAAGAGTGGTCATGGAATGCAAAATCTGTTCTCTACACAGTGGAAGAAGCCAAGGAGATTGCCGAAAGGAACGGCGTTCAGATTGTAGAGGTTACAGGCAACAAGGGAACCATTGGTGCTGTCGCAGCCATAGGATGTTTCGATCTCGGAATCAAGGCTGCAGGCGTACCGGAGGATTTTGAATGACAATATCCGAGAGGATCTCCAACAAAGGGTATGAGATATACCAGGATATGCTTGAGAAGGAGGTCCTTGAAGGTCCTATTCCGTCGCATATAGCGATAATCATGGACGGAAACAGGAGATATGCAAAAGAACACGGAAAGGATGTCAGAGAAGGGCACCTGGAAGGAAAGGAAAGGATCAGGGATGTTCTTAACTGGTGCATGAAAACCGGCGTCAGGACCCTGACCGTTTATGCATTCTCTACAGAGAACTTCAACAGAGAGGAAGGGGAGGTAGAGTTCCTTCTCAATCTCATAGAATCATCACTTAAGGAACTGAGTGAGGATCCGCAGGTCATCCAGAACCGCGTAAGGCTGAAGGTCATAGGGGAGAGGGATCTCATTCCTTCGGATATGATGGAGACAATCCTTGCGGTGGAAGAGAAGACAAAGGATTTCGAAAAATATCAGTTCAATATGGCCATCGCATACGGCGGACGTCAGGAGATCGTAGGCGCTGTCAAGGAGATTGCGGAGAGAGTTAAAGCAGGTGAATTGAATATTGAGAGTATAGATGAGGATCTGATATCCAAGTACATGTACACATCCGACATCTCGGATCCGGAACTGATTCTCAGAACATCCGGGGAACTCAGACTCTCCAATTTCCTTCTGTGGCAGCTGGCTTATTCGGAATTATATTTCACAGATGTATACTGGCCCAGTTTCAGATATATCGACTTTTTAAGAGCAATCAGATCATACCAACAGCGTTCCAGACGTTTCGGTAAATAAGAGGAATAAAAATGGGTACTGACATAGTTTTCATACATGCCCCTACGGTTTATGATTTCAGAAAGAAACCGATATTCTACGGACCCGTCAGTGATGTGGTGCCGTCATCTCCTGTATTCGAGATGTACCCCATCGGTTTCATGACAATGTCCTCGCACCTCGAGGCTGCAGGATTCAAGACAAGGATCGTCAACATCGCGGTCCAGATGCTTAATGATAAGAAATTGGATGTGGAACGTCTCATCGAGAAATTGGATGCGAAGGTGTATGCCATAGACCTTCACTGGATGCCCCACTGTCACGGTTCTATCGAGATAGCAAAGATTGTTAAGAAATATCATCCGGATGCAATCGTAGAATTCGGAGGATTCTCATCATCATACTTCTATGAGGATTTGATCCAGAGGCCCTATATCGATATGGTCATGCGCGGTGATTCCACTGAACTTCCTCACGTCAAGCTCATGCAGGTTCTTCAGGACGGAGGAAACCTCGAGGATGTCCCCAACCTTACTTGGAAGGACAAGGACGGAAGGATTCACGTGAATCCAGTAACAAACATCCCTGATGATTTGGACTGGTGTATGTTTGATTACGGTACAATGATCAAATGTACTCTCCGCAACAGGGACATCAAAGGTGCACTTCCCTGGTTGGACTGGGACAAGCTTCCTTTGACATCTGTATTTACTGTACGTGGATGTTCATACAATTGTGCTGAGTGTGGAGGATCACACGATGCCAACAAGAGACTTCTCTGCAGGAACAAGCCCGCATTCAGAAGTCCTGAGAAGCTCGTTGAGGACATGTCAATCATTCAGAGCTATCTGGATACGCCCATCTTCGTTATCGGAGATCCGCGTCAGGGCGGACCCGATTATGTAGAGCGTCTTACCAAAGAGGCAAGAAGACAGGGAATCAAGAATCATGTTGCATTTGAGATTTTCATGCCCGGAAACGATCAGTTCTTCAAACAGCTTCAGCACGGATTCGGAGACTTCTCCATGGAGTTCTCCCCCGACTCTCATGATGAGATGGTAAGAATCGCAATGGGTAAGGGATACGACAATCCGTCCATCGAGAAGACAATCACATCAGCATTCGATAATGGATGTGTACGTTTCGATTTGTTCTACATGACTGGTCTTCCGGAGCAGACAAGGGAGTCCGCAATAGACAGTGCCAGAGCAGCAAAGGGACTGTGGAATCTGGTGGACAAGGAGGATAAGCTTTTCATTTACAACGCACCATTCGCTCCGTTCGTGGATCCCGGAAGCAGAGCATTCGAGAATCCTGAGAAATGGGGATACAGGTTCTTTGCCAGGACATTGGATGAACACAGGGCACTTCTCGAGAACCCCTCATGGAAACATGTGCTCTCATACGAAACAAAGTGGATGACAAGGGACGATATCGCAGAAGTCTCCTACGATGCAGCATTGGAACTTGCCAAGATCGAATTGGACTGCGGACGTCTTAGCCAGGACATGTATGATATGCGTGTAGAGAGGACTAATATCGCCAGAGGTCTTCTGAAACGTGTTGATGATATTCTTCTCATAAAGGATGAGGCTGAGAGGAACAGACAGCTTTGGGACATCAAGGATGAAGGCGAAAGGATGATGGCTTCTACAGTCTGTAACAAGAAAGATCTCGATTGGGATGCAGGTTCCATATGGTCCAATGCACCCAGGGTCGTATCTGGTCTGTTAAAGTCTTCCTGGCCTCTGAACAGAGGAAAAAGGCGCAATCAGCAATCATACTGATTGCCCTTCCTTTTCCTTAATCTTATTATATTATAATATAAGAAAAGGGATCAGTTCCCTTTTCCCAATTCTTTTGATTTTTCTGCAGAAGCCTGAATTGCAGATATCACTGCAGCCCTTACACCGTAGTCTTCGAGAACCTTCACTCCCTCTATGGTTGTGCCTCCCGGTGAACAGACGCTGTCTTTCAGGATTGCAGGATGTGTTCCCGTTTCCAAAACGGTCTTTGCCGCACCGTACATTGTCTGTGCTGCCAGTTCGATTGACATGTCACGGGGCAGGCCCATGAGGGCTCCTCCGTCCGCCATAGCTTCGATGATCATAAACAGGAATGCGGGAGAACTGCCTGAAACTGCAGATACAGCATCCATGTCTTTCTCTTTGATTACAAAGCTGATACCTATCGAATCGAAGATTTTCTTGACATTTTCAAGGTCATTTTCGTCACAATCCTCTGATGCGGAAATCGCAGATGCTCCTGCGGAAATCGTACTGCATATATTAGGCATGACCCTCAAAACCTTACTGTCTGGCACATATGTTTTTAACGATTTTATTGTTATTCCGGCAGCTATGCTTACAAGGGTATGGTTTCTGCCCATTCCACAGGATCCGGAGGTGAAAACAGAAGGAATCTGCTGAGGCTTGACAGCCAATACAATCAGTTCACACCTCGATGACAGTTCTTCGGGTTCTGAATACACTTTGATTCCGAGTTCCTTTTCTGCCTTAGCTCTGGAATCTGCATGGATGTTGCTGGCGATTATTTCGTCGGTAGTGTAGAGTCCTGCGGATACGATTCCCTTGATGATGGCTGAGGCCATTTTTCCAGTGCCTATGAATCCGATTTTAGCTGTCATGATGGTCGAAAGAACATCCGTGGGATACTAAAAAAAGCTATCGTGCGTACGCATACCCAGTATAGCGCACACGCGCCTATTATAGGAATATAATAAAAACGCGCGCCCGTAACCCTTTAATATATACATCCCATCCCGTTTCGCAATGTCACTAATTGTGAGTTACATACCGCTGGCGATTCTGGGAGTGTTAGCTCTCGGTTTCGCACCGACGGCATGGTTAGTTTCAAGGGTCCTCAGGCCTAAGAAACCCTCTCAATGGCAGGACACAACCTATGAATGCGGTTCAGAACCGATTGGAGAAGCGCGCGTCCAGTTCAGGTTCCAATACTACTCTTTTGGAATCATATTCGTCGTATTTGACCTGGTCGTCACGTTCCTCATGCTTTGGACTGTGGCTTACTCTGGCCTCAGTACCGTTGCATCGATTCTTGTTGTGGCGTTCTTAGGCATGCTCCTCTTAGGGGTAGTGTACGCTTTGAAAAAGGAGGAAACCGTATGGATATGAGCTTATATCCTCATGCCGTAGCCATGAGTGTAGATGAATTCATGTCTTGGTCATCTGCAATGATCAACGAAATGTTGTCATCAGGTGTCAAGAGAACTGTGGACAGACTCACCGGACCTATTTGGGCCTGGGCCATGAGAAACTCAATGCACCCTCTCCACTTCGGATTGGCATGCTGTGCACTTGAGATGGCCGCAGCTTCTAACACAAGATATGATGCAGAAAGGGTCGGAATGATTTACCGTTCATCGCCCAGACAGACCGATATTCTTCTTATCAACGGATGGATCTCAAAGAAAGTACGTCCTGACCTCAGGCGTCTCTACGAGCAGATCCCTTCACCTAAGTGGGTCGTAGCAATGGGTGAGTGTGCAATCTCAGGTGGACCCTGGTATGACTCCTACAACATCGTTCAGGGATTGGATCAGATTATGCCAGTAGATGTTTACATCCCCGGCTGTCCCATCAAGCCCGACGCAATGCTTGACGGATTCATGCTTTTGCAGAAGAAGATTGATGCCTACTTCAAGAGAGGCGTATTCTTTACGGACTGATAGTATGAGCGAAGAAACAATGATTGAGAAGCCGTCATACGACGACATCATTTCGTTGGTCTCATCCAAATTTGGAGACAAGGTCAAATTCAAAGAGTCAACGAAGAAAAACGTCAAGGCCATCAACGAGAAGAGAAGGATTTACATGTCCGCAGACAGGGAAATCATTCAGGATCTGGCCTATTACCTTCGCGATAAGCTCAACTTTGAGCAGGCATCAGCCGTCACCGGAGTAGACTGGGTAGATCACCTTCAGGTCGTTTACCACATCAGCAACTACTTCAATGCAATTATGATCGAAATTACCGTCGATATTCCCAACGACGATCCCCACGTACCTTCCGTCGCACCTGTATGGGGCGGAGCAAACTGGCACGAGAGGGAGACCTATGAGTTGTTCGGTATCATTTTCGATGGTCACCCCAAACTGGAGAGGTTGCTCACACCTTCAAGCTATGAGTTCTTCCCCTTCAGAAAGTCATACAAACTCAGGGGGCAGGAATAAATGGACGGAAAGATGAAACAGGATAAGATGTGGGTCACAATGGGACCTCAGCACCCCTTCTCACACGGACTTTGGACCCTTAGGGTTGAAGTCGACGGAGAAATCATCACGGATGCAGAACCTGAAGTAGGTTACCTCCACCGTGGATGGGAGAAGGAATGCGAGCAGAGGGATTACCAGAAGATTATCCCTATGGCAGACCGTCTCTGTTACTCAGCATCAATGACCTGGTCACACCTTTTCTGTAAAGTTGCAGAAGAGGCACTTGATATCGAAGTTCCTGAGAGAGCACAGTACCTCAGGGTTGTCGCAGATGAGATTTGCCGTCTCCAGTCACACCTTATGTGGTTGGCAGCAGTCGGTACCGATGTCGGTAACCTTACAATCTTCCTGTGGGCACTCAGAGAGAGGGAGTTCATGCTCGATCTCAACGTAAGGCTCTGCGGTCAGAGGCTTACAACCAACTACCCCCGTATCGGAGGAGTCAGGAACGACATGCCTTACTATTTCGAGAGGGACTGCCTCAGAGGAATAGAGAGATTCGAGAAGGCCCTTTGGGACATTCTCCAGCTCACAGACGAGTCATCAATCTTCGTAGGAAGGATGAAGGGACTCGGATACATCACCCGTAAAGACGTTGCAAACCTCGGTATTACCGGACCTGCAATGAGAGGATGCGGTGTGGACTACGATGTCCGCCGTGACGATCCTTATGACGCATACGGAGAACTTGACTTCGAAGTACCTGTACTGAAAGAAGGAGACGCATACTCCAGGTACATGATCAGGATCGAAGAGATGTTCCAGAGCTGTAAGATCATCAAACAGGCAATGAAGAAATTGGAATCAATTCCAAAGACAGCACCCTACAGGTTGAAAGTACCCAAGTGCATCCCTGAAGGAACACACGTCGCAAAGATGGAAGATCCCCGTGGAGAGAGTCTCATGTATCTCATCTCCGATGGAACAGACCAGCCCTACAGGCTTAAGGTCCGCAGTCCCGTCTTCGTAAACGTTTCCGCTTCAAAGCACATGGTCAAGGGTGTAAGGATTGCAGATATTCCTGCAATCATGGCTATGATCGACATGTGTCTCGGAGAGACTGACAGGTGAGATTATGGGACTTACAGAATGGATTGTAAACAGAGCCGATGATGTAATCATCTCAATGTCTCCCTACGACGTTCTCAACCTTCCCTACGATATCGGAGTAAAGGTTTGGGAGTCTCTCGGAGGACTCATTGCATGGCTCATCAATTTGATCGTTCCCGGTAACTGGCTTTCAGAGGCTTTGATCTCAAACGAAGTCACAAACGGTGTAGCGATGATTGTGATGGTCCTTGTGATTTTCATCATCGGATTCTTAACAAATCTAACTATGATTTGGGAAGAACGTAAGGTTCTCGGAAGAATGATGGACAGGCGTGGTACCAAGATCTGTCTCCTCGGATGGGGTCAGTGTCTCGGTGACGGTCTTAAGACCTTCATGAAGGAGAACGTTACACCTAAAGCAATTGACAACAAGATTTACTGGTGGGGAGTTTCACTCATCATCGGAACATCAGTTCTGATCGCATGTATGGTTCCCCTGTCCCCAAGGTGGTTCATTGTTAATTACGAAGCTGGACTTTTGCTCATCTTCGCATTCTTCGCTCTGGCACCTTTCCTGATTCTTTGTGCAGGATGGTCACAGAACAACAAGTACGCACTCATGGGAGGTTTCCGTGCAGCAGAACTTATGATTTCATATGAAATCCCTATGCTCTTGCTCTTCGCAGCATGTGTTCTGATGACTGGAAGCTACAACATCGGGGACATCATCGCATACCAGCAGGAGAACATCTGGCTGGTTGTACCTCAGATTATTGGATTCTTCGTATGTATCGTCTGTGCTATTGCAGAGTCCGAGCGTATCCCGTTCGACCTTGCAGAAGCAGAAGCAGAACTTGTTGAAGGATGGCAGACAGAGTACGCAGGTATGAAATGGGGTCTCATCATGCTTGGAGACTATTTCAGAGGATTCGTCGCTTGTGCACTCGTCGTTATCATGTACCTCGGCGGATGGTCACTTCCCTTCGTCAACCAGTTTGACTGGTACTGGATGTACTTCCCTGAGATCGTCATGACACTCAAGATCTGTCTCGTGTTCTTCGTCTTCATTTGGGCAAGAGGAGCACTCCCCCGTGTCAGGACCGATCAGATCCTTAACATCGGATGGAAAGTACTCATGCCTCTCGCAATGCTCAACCTCGTAATCACGATACTTCTGAAGGTCGGAGGTGTATTCTAATGGCAATGGAGTATCTTGATAAGTACCCCAAGAAATTCAGGGGAACAGGAGTCATTAAGCCCTTTGCGGCTACATTCAAGCTCATGGTTAAGACTGTATTGCCAGGACGCAGATCAGTCTGTATCATGTATCCCTACGAGAAAGAGTGGGTGCCTGACAACTACCGCGGACGTCCCGGACTCAGGTTCGACAGATGTGTCGGATGCGGTATCTGTGTAAGGGCATGCCCCACAACATGTATCGAACTCGTAGAGGTTGATGACGGACAGGGCAACATGGTAAAGAAACCTCAGGTCAACATCGGAAGATGTATGATGTGCGGTTACTGTGCAGAGTACTGCCCTGTTGATGCAATGACCACAACCACAGATTACGAACTCGCAGAGTTCACAAGGCAGGGTATGATTTATGACCCACGCAGGCTCAACTTCGATTACACCACAGACATGATGGAAGTTCACATCGAAGAGCACCTGATGTCAAACCTTGAGAAAGGTATCACAGATCAGCCTACAGCATTCTTCAACACCGACCGTCCCGTTCTCAACGGTGACAAGTGTATCAGCTGTTCAAAGTGTGCTAAGGTTTGTCCTGTCAATGCAATCGAAATGGTTGTTGTAGGTCAGAACGACAAAGGAAAAGACATAAAGCACCCCAAGATCGACGATAAGGCATGTATCTCATGCTCCAACTGTATCATCGACTGTCCTAAGGATGCTTTGAAGATGAACGAGGTGTTGTAAGATGGATGCAGGAGAAATTGTTAACTCAGTATTCAACTGGTGCGGTGACGCCTTTGCAGCATTTGCAAACAACCTCGATGCATTTGCATTCTGTTTACTTGCAGCAATCGGTATTGCCGCAGCAATCATGGTTGTAACATCAAAAGAGATCATGCACAGTGCATTCTACCTTGCATTGGTCTTCACGACAGTTGCAGCAACCTACTATTTCCTCAACGCAGAGATGGTAGGAGTTATTCAGATGATGGTTTACGTCGGTGCAATCACAATCCTTTTCGCATTCAGTATCATGCTTACGAGAAGGTCTATCATTGAGGAGGAGGAATAATATGGCTTCAAAGAAAGCAATCGTGCTCGTACTTGCCATGGTGGTCATCCTCGGAGGAATTGCATTGACAACCGAATGGAACGAGCTCGGAACAGACGTCTACTACGATGAGACAGTTCCTGAGGAAGGAATCCCATTCCACCCTGAAAACGGTGAACTCGCAGAGAACAGTATCAACTACCAGCTCTTCGAGAACTACGGCGGACTCCTGCTTGTGCTTGGAATCCTCATGTTCGGTGCAATGGTAGCAGGTATCTGCATTTCAAGAGAGGAGGCGGATTCAGATGATTGATATCGCATTCTTCCTCGTATTCGCAGCAGTCCTGTTCGTTATCGGAATGTACGGACTCCTTACATCCAAGAAGGGTCTTGTAACATTGATGTGTATCGAGTTGATGCTCAACGCAGCTAACATCAACTTCATTACATTCGCATCATTCTCCGGCGGAACCGCAGGACAGGTATTTGTCATTATGACAATCGCAGTTGCAGCAGCAGAAGTTGCAGTAGGAATTGCACTTATGCTCAACGCATACAAGACAAAAGGTACGACTGAGGTCGATAAACTCACATCTATGAGGTGGTAAACATGATGGAATACGTTTGGTTAGTCCCCATATTCCCTGTTGCATGTTTCGTTCTTGCCGGACTCTTCGGTAACAAGACACCTCAGGGCGGAGGATATATCGCAATCGCAGGTGCTTTGATCGCATTCGTGCTCTCAGCACTCGTATCATACGATTATTACTCATCGGATCTCTATGCAGCAGGTGAAGCATTCGAGATGTCGATGGAATGGTTGGTTGTCGGAGGATACACACTCAACTTCGGTGTCTACATCGACAGCCTTTCATGTATCATGATGCTCTTTGCATCATTCATCTCAACCTTGATCTTCGTCTATTCAATCGGATACATGGACGATCAGGGAGAGAAGAAGAGAAGGTACTACGGAGAAGTCTCACTCTTCCTTACAGGAATGCTCGGACTCGTTATCTCAAGCAACTACCTTGAGATGTTCGTCTTCTGGGAGATTATGGGTCTTTGTTCATACCTCCTCATCGGATTCTGGAGCTACACACACCCCAACGGAGACGAGGCATCCATCAACGCTTCATCAGCAGCAAAGAAGGCTTTCCTCGTTACACGTCTCGGTGATGTCTGTCTCATGACAGGATTGTTCGTACTCCTTTACGCATTCGGATCACTCGATTACAGCGTCATCTTCACAGATGCACCTGCAGTATTCGCAGCAAATGAGACACTCGTCACAATCGGAATTCTCCTCCTCTTCGCAGGAGTTATCGGTAAATCCGCACAGTTCCCCTTGCACGACTGGCTCCCCGATGCAATGGCAGGACCTACAACAGTTTCAGCATTGATTCACGCAGCAACAATGGTTAAGGCAGGAGTATACCTTGTAGCAAGGTCATACCCCATCTTCACACAGAGTGCAGATGCTATGCTCGTTGTTGCAATCATCGGTGGTGTCACAGCTATCTACACAGCTTCAATGGCACTCAACAACATGAACATCAAGAGAGTTCTTGCATACTCCACACTTTCACAGTTGGGATACATGATCCTCGCACTCGGAGCAGGAGGTTACCTTATTGCAACCGGAATGGATACCGGAAACCAGGAATTGATTGTCCTCGGTACCGCAGGATACGCAGCAGGAATTTTCCACATGATCAACCACGCTTTCTTCAAGGCACTCCTCTTCCTTTGTTCAGGATCCGTCATTCACGCAGTCGGAACAGAGGACATGCGTCACATGGGAGGACTCAGAAAGCAGATGCCCATCACGGCATACACAATGCTCATCGGTTCACTTTCAATTGCAGGAATCCCTGTATTCAGCGGATTCTGGTCAAAAGATCTTGTTCTTGAAGCAGCATTCGCACCATTCCACCACGGACTCGGAGCAGGTTCAGTATTCTGCCTCTTGTTCATCCTCGGAATGATCACAGCATTCATGACAGCATTCTACATGTTCCGCATGTGGTTCATGACCTTCACAGGCGAGCCTCGCGGACACTGCCACGGAGAGTCACCCAAGCCTATGACAGTGCCTCTCATCATCCTGTCCATCTTCGCAATCGGATCAGGTCTCTTGATCTTGGTCGGACTCGGAGACTTCATGGCACAGTCTTTGGCAGTCGGAATGAACGGCATTCTCGCAGCTCTCGGACTTGAAGTCGAGATCCACAGTGCAATGCACATTGCAGAGGAGATCTTCACCAATGTCTGGACCTACGTAGCAATCGTACTCGCAGTCGTCGGTATTGGAATTGCCTACCTCATGTATGTCAAGAAACCCTTTGTCGCAGAAAACTTCGACGAAACAAAGAAAGGAGCTATCTACAACCTCGTAGCAAAGAGATACTACTTCCCCCAGCTTTACAACCAGATCTCCTGGAAGCTCGGATACGGAATCTCCCGTATTGTAGATGTCTTTGACAGAAAGGTTATCGACGGAACAGTCAACGGACTCTCCAACGCTGTCGTAGGCAGCGGAGACGGACTCAGTTCCGCTCAGACTGGATACGTTCGCGATTACGCATCATACATCGTAATCGGAGTCGTCGTCATCATGGCCGTATTTGTATTGATGGTCTACTATGGAGGAGGATTCTGATGGACGTACCAATCCTTAGCTTACTCATACTCATCCCCTTAGTGGGAGCACTCGTCACCCTCTTCATGGGTGGAGAAAGAGCTGGAAAGGCAAAGTTTGTCGCAGCAGTATTCTCTGCAATCACACTCGTGCTTGCAGTATATGTTATGACAGTCGACGACCTTTCCACACTTACAGAAAACTACACTTGGATCCAGGTCGGCGCATTGACGATGAACATCATCTTCGCAATCGACGGTCTCAGCATCCTTATGGTGTTCCTCACAGCACTGCTCGTACTCCTTGCAGTAGTGTTCTCCTGGGGAGAGGAAGACAGGCCCAACTACTACCACGCACTTTTGCTTGCAATGGAAGTTGGACTCATGGGTGTCTACATGGCACAGGATTACTTCCTCTTCTACATCATGTGGGAAGTAACACTGATTCCTATGTACTTCATGATCTCCTGGTATGGAGGACCTCGCAGACATTACTCTGCTATCAAGTTCTTCATCTACACACACGTAGCATCAGTTATCATGTTGATCGGAATCTTCGCACTCGTATTCAGCACAACATACGGAGACTTCTCCTTTGCAGCAGTTTCAGCTGCAGCAGCAGGAGCACCCTTGTCTGAAGCGATGCAGACATTCATCTTCGGATTGCTCTTCTTCGGATTTGCAGTCAAGATGCCTGTACCTCCCTTCCACACATGGCTTCCGGACGCACACGTAGAGGCACCTACCGCAGGTTCAGTCCTCTTGGCAGGTGTTATGCTTAAGATGGGATCCTATGGAATCATCAGGGTCTGTCTTGACGACAACATCTTCAACCTGGCCATGGCAAACTGGCAGATGGTCATCGTTGTACTCGGAGTTATCGCAATGGTCTACGGTGCATACGCATGTATCGCACAGAACGACCTCAAGAAGATGGTTGCATACTCATCAATCAGCCACATGGGTCTCGTACTCGTCGGTATCGGTTGCATGAGTGTAATCGGAACCGAATTCGCAATCTTCCAGATGTTCGCACACGGAATTATTTCTGGTGTACTCTTCATGGTCTGTGGATTCGCAGGACACAGCTTCGGAACAAGAGACATGCGTCTCCTCGGTGGACTCGCAGGCAAATTCCCCATGTTCGCACTGTTCATGATGTTCTCATTCATGGCATCACTCGGACTTCCCGGACTTATGGGATTCGTCGCAGAGTTTGGTCTCCTTTACGGATTCTGGGAGTTCCTCTCAGCTAACGGTCTTGAGGTCCTCATCGTATTCGGTCCCCTCTACATGATGCTCACAGCAGGTTACTACCTCTGGGCAATGCAGAAGACCCTCTTCGGTAAACTCACAGACAAGATCGATCTTGAGCACTCACACGACCTTGCAAAATACGAAGTTGTTGCAATCGCAGTACTCTGTGTCTTCATGGCAGTCTTCGGAATCATGCCTTCAATCGCAACTGACTTCATCATGCCTTACGCAGGCATCATAGGAGGTCTGTTCTGATGTTCGCAGATTTAACTACCTCAATCGTAGATGCACTCGGAGAAGTAACATACATTCTCCCTGAGATCATCCTGATGATTGCAGTACTCATCGCACCTCTCCTGTACATGTTCAACAAGACAGGAAAGGCAGTAGCTGCAGTATCATTGGTACTCGTAATCGTATCCGCTCTCGTCACCTTCATCTTCCTCGATGCAGGCCTTGAGGGCGAAGCATTCGGAATCTTCCAGTTCGATGCATTCTCAGGACTCATGATGCTTCTGTTCCTTGCAGTCGCAGCATTGACAATCCTGATCTCCCCCGGACACGTTGAGACAACCAAACACAAGGGAGAGTACTACATGCTTCTCTGCGGAGCAGTTGCAGGTATGATGTTCGTCGCATCCGCTTCGAACCTCATTGCAATCTTCGTCGGAGTCGAATTGGTCAGTATCTTCTCCTACGCATTGGTCTCTTTGAAGAAGAACGACCCCCGCGCAGCAGAAGCATCCGTCAAATACCTCATCATCGGAGGATTCTCCTCTGCTTTGACACTCTACGGAATGTCAATGATCTACGGAACCACAGGTTCATTGGATCTCTACGGAGCAGATGGAATTATCTCAGCTGTTCAGGTAATGAGCGGTAACTGGGCATTCGTCATCGGATGTGTAGGTCTCATTGCAGGATACGGATTCAAGATTGCAGCTGTACCATTCCACGCATGGGCACCTGATGTATACGAGGGAGCATCAACTCCTGTTTCAGGATTCCTTGCAGTTGCATCAAAGAAGATGGGATTCGTTGTTCTCTTCAAGATCTTCGTTGTCATGTTCGTGGCAGCAAAGACTGGAGTATTCGCAGAATCCTTCCAGTATGTCTTCGCAATCATCGCAGCAATCACAATGACAGTCGGTAACGTAGTCGCTATCTCTCAGAGCAACATCAAGAGAATGCTTGCATACTCAAGTATTGCACAGGCAGGTTACATCTTGATCGCTCTCGCAGTCATGAGCCAGTATGCAGTTATGGGCGGTCTCTTCCACATGTTCACACACGTGGTCATGAAAGGTGGAGCATTCATCATCGTAGCAGCACTCATCTCTGCAGGACTCGGAGAGACAATGGATGACTACAGGGGACTTGCAAAGAGGGCACCCTTCATTGCAGCAGCAATGATGATCTTCCTCTTCTCACTCGCAGGTATTCCTCCTCTCGCAGGATTTACATCAAAGTTCATCCTGTTCTCCGGAGCAATCGTTGACCCCGCAACCGGTGCAGTAACAATGCAGTGGATCTGGCTTGCATTCATTGCAGTGCTCAACTCAGCAATCTCACTTTACTACTACGCGCGCGTAGTAAAGGCGATGTACATCGAGAAGGGAAAATCTGAAGAGCCTGTAAAGGTCGGCAAGGCATTCCTCGTCGCCATTGTACTCTGTCTCGTCGGAGTCATTGTATTGGGAGTCTACCCCACACCTCTCCTCGAGCTCTGTGAGGTTGCAGCCGATGCATTGTTCGCATTAGTCTGAGTGTAACAACTGAGATTCAAACCCTTTAAACTCCTTTCCTCTTTTTCTATATCTCACAATGAGCCAGATTATCTGATATTTCGAAAAAATCGGCTGGATATTCTTTAAATATCTAATAGCTATGAACCATCCAATGGTCGAAAGCTGGACAGCCATTATCTCGAAAGAAATCGAAGATGTGGAAAAAACAATTATCGATACACTCCACTCAGACAATGAAGAATTGGATGAGATGTGTAGATACGTCATAGAAGCAGGCGGCAAGAGAGTAAGGCCGATTATCTGCATTCTTTCACATCTCGCATGTGGCGGTACTAACATTGACCGTGCAATTTCTGTAGGTTCAGCTTTTGAGATCGTTCATACGGCATCACTTGTCCATGATGATATTAACGATAATGGAGAAGTGAGGCGCGGAAGGAAGACGCTCCATATAACTCATACATTATCCAAGGCAATCATTGCCGGGGATTTCATGCTTGTGCGTGGATACAGGGCATTGGGAGATGTAGGCGAAGATGTCATGAATATCATCGTAAAGGCAGCTTCTATGATGTCTGAAAGTGAGTTCATGCAGAAGGATTTTGAGCATGATCTCCTCGTTACCGAAGATGATTATTACAAGATCATTAACGGGAAGACTGCTATGTTGATTTACGCAAGTGCAATGTCCGGTGCGTATTTGGCAACATCCGATGCAGAACTTCTTGAAATAATAGGTGACTATTCCCATAACGTAGGGTTGGCGTTCCAGGTCGTTGATGATGTACTGGATGTCATTGGTAAGGATGTTACCGGAAAGCGTGTGGGTACAGACCTTATGGAGGGTAAGCCCACTTTGCCCATCATCTATGCGATGCAGGATCCGACATACGGTTCTGAGATCAAAACTCTCTACGAGAAGGATAGCATTTCAGACGAAGATGTCATAAAAGCACTGGAACTTATAAAGAAGACCAATTCAATCGACAGATGTATGGAGAAGGCTACTCAGTTAGTGGTCGAAGCAAAAAAATCACTTACTAATCTTCCCGATTCAGAGTACAAGGATGCTTTGTGCGGACTTGCAGATTATATAGTTCGCCGTAACAGGTGATATCATGGCAGACAGATTGAAAACCGACGTTCTGGTTGTTGGTTCAGGACCTGCCGGTTCTGTAGCAGCAAGATATGCAGCAATGAAAGGTGCTCAGGTAACTTTCATAGAGAGACGTTCTGAAGTAGGTATCCCGGTAAGGTGCGGAGAATTTATTCCGGGAACCGAAGAGATCAAGGAAATGTTCCCCAAGGCAGAGGATCTTGAGGGATTGTTCGATTCGATACCTCAGCGTCTGAAACTCAGGCAGTTGGAAGCAATACGTCTTGTCAGCCCTAAGAATAAGATTACAGATCTTCCTTTCGACGGATACACCACAGACAGAGCATTGTTTGATCAGTATCTTGCTGACGAAGCAATAAAAGCAGGTGCTACACTCATTAAGGAATGCAGTTTCAACAAGATCAAAGACGGAGTTGCATTAACCTCTCAGGGTGAGATTGAGTATAAAGTAATCATTGGTGCAGATGGTCCAGGTTCACGTGTAGCACGCAGTCTCGGATTACCAAGGAACAGGAATCCATATCCTGCAGTTACAGCACAGGCAAAGGGAGATTTTGATCCATGCATTGTTATGTTCTTCGGAGGTCTTGCACCCGGAGCATACAGTTGGATCATTCCCAAGGAAGGTCAGGCCAATGTAGGTGTAGGATTCTCCCCCAAATTCGCTGACGGTTCATTGAAAGAATATTTCGATAAATTTGTTGCAAAGAACAACTTCGACATCATAACCCGTATGGAAGGTAAGTATGTACCAAGTGAGGGTCCGATAGCCAATACAGTCACATCCAACGGAATGGTTGTAGGGGATGCAGCAGGACACGTCATTTCCGTCAACGGAGGCGGAGTCCCTCTCGCACTGATCGCGGGACGTATATGCGGTCAGGTCGCAGGAGACAACATCATGAACGGCCGTTCTCTTCAGGATTATCAGACTGTTTGGCGTGATGTGATGCTCAAGCCTTTGAAGACTGCAGCATTCAACAAAAAGTTGGCAGATACCTTCGCATTCCACACGGAATTCACTACAAATCTGTGTATGTCCATTCTCGGTAAACGTCGCATGGACAATTTGATCAAATGCAAACGTATTTTCCCATAATCATTTCTTTCTGTGCGCTCTCATCGCAGAGCCACAGATTGGACATTCTTCAGACTTCTCTTTGAACCATTTACCGCAACCGATACAGCGATAGTTCCATTTTTCCACTTTCTTAATTCCTTTGGTACCTACGGCACGATTAGGTATATTCATCACTGTACAGAGATTGAGTATTGAAAAATCGTCAGAAAGAACGGTACCGCCGATATCCACCGCAAGGGCAATAACTGTCATATCCACAGGCGAAAGTCTTCCCAGATCCCCTGTCTTTTTGGCTTCCGACTCCACAAGAGTAAGAGCACTGTTGCTGCAGTCGGACACTCTCAGTAAATCCCCCCACAGATCGAGACGGCTGTCCTTGTATTTCCTGAGTTCATTTATGACGCCGGGAGGACATACTGAATCTTCAGGCAGATTCTCCATAGCGAACAAAGCCGAACTGTCCAGGACGAATGTCATGATTCTGTATCGGTATGTTCGTTTTATACTCTGCCCTCAAACGGTTCTAAAACAGTTAGAGAATATGTAGTCCAGGCACAATGATTATATCATCCGAGACGGTTAGTGTGGCTTATGGTAGATATCATCGTAGATGACGGTGTCAGGGACCTTATTCTTCAGGAGAAGAGGGACTATCGTGTCTGTACTGCATGCAGAGGTCCGGCATTGGTCCCTACATCTGTTAAACCTGTAAAGCCCAACGACGTAAAGATTCCTGTCGGAGACTATACACTCTACATCTCAGCTGTTCAGGCAGATTACATCAGCAGAGTATCTCTTGATATGCTCTATGATGAAGGGGATATCTATTCCTGTCCCGCACTCTCATCATTGAAGAGTATGGGATGGCTTGACAAGTGATTCAGCGTACGCGTTTGGCGTTCAATGCTGATTCAGAAACTATTTCATCGAATTCCATTTTGTTCTGGAATGTTCTTATTTTCTCAGATGTGGCTTCGGTAATCGGTTTTGCGGGGACGACGGCGCACCCTTTTGTCTGAATTATGGAAATGTCGTATGTACCGATCTTTTTAGCAATTTCAATGATTTCCAATTTATCCATTCCGATCAAAGGACGTAGGATAGGAAAATCCAAACCGTTCTGTTCGGCTTTGATATTGCGAAGGGTCTGTGAAGCAACCTGACCCAGAGAATCACCCATTATTATTCCGTTGCAACCCTGTTCAATGGAGAATCTTTTCGCAACATTGTGCATAACTCTCTTGCACATCACACACTGATATGCATTGTCACACTTTTTCTTAATCTCCGTCTGTGCATTTTCATGATTGGCAACATAGACGGGGATAGTTTTGCCTGTGACTTTTTCAATATTTTCGGCGATTTTTATGACCTTTTCAAGTTCTTTTTCATCACCGTAAATGCCGTTATCCATGTGGAGGAAAACCACTTCGGCACCCACCTTAGCCATCATATATGCGGCTACAGGGGAATCGATCCCTCCGGAGATGAGCGCCGTTAGTTTCATTTTACCTCTCAGAAAATTACGTCTCCGTAATCGTCGGCGAGTTTTCTCGGGAAGGATTTCTCACACTGGCTGCAGTAAAGGCCTTTGCCCTTCTTTGTCATCTCTGTTTTGCAGATTCCGCAGAGAGACCTTATGACTCCGCAGTGTTCGTCCTTAGTTGAGAGCTGAAGTGAAGGGGATGTACCTGTAACAACTGCTCTGATGTAATCTCCTTTTCTGAGCTCCTTGGAGACATCATCTGTGTAGTCTGCAGAAATCTTGGAGACGTGGATGGTTGCGTATGTTTCGCCTCCGATTGCCCTTTCGGTTCCTTCTTTTGCCACTACATTGGCTGTGGCCATTGTCTTTCTGATATCCTGTACGATGGCATATACAACATCGCCGTTCTTCAGGATGTTAGGGGGATTAGGGGAGACAACTCTTGCGATACACTCCTCGTCGTTGAGTTCGAGTACACCAATCTGTGATGCGTAGATGACTCCGTCCTTTGCAAATGTCCCGTCAGATGCAAGGTATTCTTCCTCTATTGCTACCTCATCTCCGGGGAAAACTTCTCTAAATTCACTCATATGTTCACCTTATGTTGACCGCGACAATGTCAACGCTCTGTTTCGTTTTACTATGGAACGAGAATGTATGTGGGATATCATACTTATAGATTTTATGACTGACAACCTGGCGGCCACGGGATTCCGCTGTTTCCTGGATGAAAGGCAGTGTACACAGCATGTGTATCGAATAAACCGAATCCGAGATTTCCATTGCCTTTTCGAGGAACGGCCTGTCTGCATGTTTTTTCTGTGATCCGAAAGGAGGGTTCATCAGAACTGTGTCACATTTCTCAGTAACGTTCCGAATATCGGTTTCAACGTATCTGATCTCACAATCAAGCTTCTTGGAATTCCTTTCTGCGACATCCAGTGCAGATCTGGAAATGTCAAAACCCACTACTTCGGAGGCCCCTGCTAGATATGCACCTACGGAGAACATACCTGTTCCGCAACCGAGATCACAGACCTTCATATCCATTACATCGCCGTTGACGAACGCCCAATATATGATATCGGCCGTAATCGTTGCCGGAGTGGGGTACTGTTCCAATTTAGGGTCTGGATTATCGAATAGTTCCAGCGATTGGAGCCTGATCTCCAAATCCTTCTTTTTCACATATACTGGATATATGTGTCGGATATTTTACCGTATCCTTATTCGAAGAAGAAGTGGGACGGTGATTCGGGCTTGGGCATGAAACACTTCTCATTCTCTTTGTCAAGAGTCATGGGATATTTGGAGAGGGCATTGTCAATTATGCCCCTCATTGTTTCTTCTAATCTCTTAGGGGGTGAGATGACTCTGGCGTTGAGTACGAGTTTTCCTTCTGTCTTGATGTACCTGGATCCAAAGATTCCGTCTACCTGCATGTTCTCCTGTACCAGGGACATCTTACATGCAGCTTCAGGGGAACGGATCATAACCTTTACGTGAACGATGGATTTCGGACCGTATTCTCTTGCAACATCCTTCATGAGGTCTGTGGCAAGGGAGTACATATCCACATCATCGGTGGGTTTCAGAGTGTATGTTCCTGAATACCATCCAAGTTTTGCTTTTTCGAAGGCAAATCCTCTGTTGTCCTCTGCGATAGGGGCTTTGGTACTGATTTCATCCGAGATGATGAGGTCCATTATCGATTCGATGTTCCTGAGATCTGCGGAAGATGTCTCGTAGATGCGTGCTTCCGGAAGGATCTTCAGGATTTCTTCCCTGACGGATGCGATTGTATCTTTGCTTGCAAGGTCTGTTTTGGTCAGAATGATGACTTCTGCATCTCTGATCTGGTGTGCCGGGATGAGATCTACAGTGTCCACGTCTCTGTTTTCCTTTGTGGAAAGAATGTCCAAGGCTCTGACGCAGTCTACCACTACACAGAAGGGTGCCACACTGAACTCATCCGGATACAGTGACCTCATGGGTGAGACTACGGTACTCATGATGTTTGTGGATGAACCGATGGGTTCTGCTATGATGACATCCGGTTTTCCAGTAGACACAAGGGTTCTGGCACTGGAAACAAAAGTATCAAAATTGGTACAGAAACATCCTCCCATGATTTCGCGTGTATCGAAACCTGAGTCTTTGGAATATTCTGTATCAACAAGGACATCTCCCTGATCGTTGGTGATTATTGCCACGGATTTGTCATGTTTCGCTTTCAGAGATTTAGCGAGATTGACTGCAAGAGTTGTTTTTCCTGCTCCGAGGTACCCTCCAAGCACAAGTAATCTGGTAGATGTCATAATTGCGAATCAATCGCGGGGAATATATGCTTTCTGGGTGAATCACTCGATTGTGATGAGATTCCTTTTCTGCATATAGCTGCATCTCTCACACGGAATCGTAAGAATGCAGTTGTTGCCCATGGCAAGTCCTTTGAGTGCTTCGATAAATCCTCTGTCCAAAGGTCTGAGTCCGCTTCTTTTGTTGATACTGAGGATTTCTCTTTCGGATGTTGTAAGATCCTTGGGGATAATTTCTTTCTCGATAAGTGATTTGACACAGTGTTCAGCTTCTTCAACAGAACAGAAGTCGCATCTGGCTCCAACTTCATCCAACGGACCGTAGAGTTTTGCAATCGGATCGACGATATACACTCTCCTGTCCTTACCTACGCAGATGTGAATTGCATTGGGGTTTGCAGGCGCTATGTATTCAACCCTCGTACCTCTGACCTTCTCCTCTCTGACAACCTTCCAGAAGTCCTGAATATGATTGTTGAGCTGATACACCAGCTGTTGGTATTTTATTCCCAGGGCATCGGCAAGTTCCTGTTTTGTCATAGCATTGCCGTTGTATGCATCATTGTAGAGCTTGGAGAGAATCTCCTGCCTAAGCTCATGTGTTGCTATGGCCGTGTATGTATCGGGGTCCATGTAGACAAGTTCCATCTTGCAGCTGCCCATAATCGTGAATTGATTTGTTCCTATTTATACTAACTCAAATATTTGAGTGGTCTGGGTTCGGTTTTTTCTGTGAAATGGAAGGGTAATGATGGGAACATAGCGTATTTAATCGAGAATGGATATTGCAGTTCAACATGACAGATGTAAAATCCTCCATTAAAACCGCAAAATCAAAATCCAGAACTCTGACATCATTGGACACGGATGCCAAGAACAGAGCTTTAGAATCAATGGCACAGGCATTGGAAGCAAACAAGGAAAAAATCCTCAGAGCCAATGCGGAGGACCTCAGAATAGCGGAGGAGGAAGGACTCAGCAATGTCATGCTCAAGAGACTCAAAGTCACAGAGGATAAAATCGATGTCATGGTCGCAGGAATCAGGGATGTGATTTCACTGAAAGACCCTGTCGGAGAGACAATGTCTGCAATGGATCTTGACGATGGCCTCACTTTGTATCAGATAAGTTGTCCCATAGGAATGATCGGTGTGATTTTCGAATCAAGACCCGATGTAGTTCCTCAGATTATGTCACTCTGTCTTAAATCCGGAAACGGAGTAGTCTTCAAAGGAGGAAAAGAGGCTACAAATTCTAACAGGGCACTGTTCGACATACTCACCGAAGCAGTTGACGGACTGGTTCCCAAAGAAGTCTTTGTCATGATTGAGACCAGGGAGGATGTGAATGCACTGCTAGATCTGGATGAGTACATAGATCTTCTCATTCCAAGGGGATCGAACGAATTCGTAAAATTCATCCAATCCAATACAAGGATTCCTGTACTGGGTCATGCAGCAGGGATATGTCATGTTTACGTAGATTCCGAAGCAGATATGGACAAAGCGTTCAAAACCGCTCTTGATTCCAAGGTGCAGTATCCTGCTGTATGTAATGCGGCTGAAACACTCCTGGTACACAAAGATGTGGCTGAAAGATTCCTTCCTATCATCGCCAAGGGATACATCGATAACGATGTGGAGATTAGGTGCGACCCAGAATCCATGAGGATAATCGGAGGAAAAGAGGCATCTGACGAGGACTGGGACACAGAATATAATGATTACATAATATCCGTTAAAGTGGTCGATTCACTGGCGGATGCAGTGGATTTCATCAATTCACACGGTTCCCATCATACGGATATGATTGTCACCGAGAACAGGAAGGCAGCAATGGTTTTCGCCAATGCAGTGGATTCAGCCGATGTTTTTATCAACGCATCGACACGTTTTGCTGACGGATTCAGATTCGGAAAAGGTGCTGAGGTAGGAATCAGTACCAACAAGATACATTCCAGAGGGCCGGTCGGGATGGAAGGTCTGATGATTTACAAATACGTTCTAATCGGGGACGGACATGTAGTAAAGGATTATGTGGGCAAGGATGCCAAACAATTCAAGCACACAAATGTCGACAGTAAATTGGAGATGTTCTGATGGATCGCAAGGATTGTGTTTCTGATGTTGAGACTGTTGTCATCAAGATAGGTACATCTTCCATCACAGGCGGAACGTCTGGTGTATCAGAAGAGTTCATGGACTCCGTTGCCAGACAGGTGAAGGAAGTCAAAGATATGGGCAAAGATGTTCTGATAGTTTCATCCGGTGCAATAGGCGTAGGATTGCTGGCACTCAATGCCAAGCCTAAACCGAGAGAGGTCCCGATACGTCAGGCAGCAGCATCCGTAGGTCAGGGAATACTGATGCAGAAATGGAGTGAGAGCTTCCAAAAATACGGAATCATCACCGCACAGATCCTTCTGACCCTGGATTTCTACTCTGACCGTGAGAAGTACCTCAATCTCAGGAATGCAATTCATACGTTGCTGAAACACGGTGCAGTTCCAATCATCAATGAGAACGATGTGGTGTGTGTCAAAGAGATTGATGCAATGTTCGGTGATAATGACACTCTCTCCGCACATGTCTGCAGTAAGATGGATGCGGATCTTTTGATAATATTATCTGATGTTGACGGTCTTTATGATAAAAATCCCAAGATCTACTCCGATGCCAATCTCATTAGCATAGTCGACGGTGTTGATGACAACATCAGATCCATGGCCGGAGATCCAACTACCCGGGTGGGTGTCGGAGGCATGAAGACTAAACTCAATGCTGCTGAGATATGCAGGGATGCAGGTTGCGGTATGATCATTGCCAACAGTCATGCTCCGGATGTAATCGTCAGAGCTGTATCGGGTGAGGATGTCGGAACTTACTTTAGGACAAGCAACCGTGAGAGGAAGAAACTCATATGGATCAAGGCAGCCAAATCCGAAGGTTCTATCTATGTCGATTCAGGCGCAGTAAATGCACTCAACAAACACATGAGTCTTCTGTCGGTGGGAATCAGGGATGTCAAAGGACGTTTCGACAGAGGCGATGTGGTTGACATTGTATGTGAAGGAAAAGTTGTTGCCAAAGGAATTACGGATTATAATTCCGAGGATACTTTCAAGATCAGAGGGCTGCACAGTGACCGTATCGCAGACGTACTGGGTCACAAGAGTTACGATGACGTCATAAGAAGCGAAAACATCGTTCTTATGTAAATGTGATAGAAGATGAGTGGACCTGGCCGGAATCGAACAGGCGGTCTTTGCCGTGTGAAGGCAACGTCATAACCACTAGACCACAGGTCCCTATCCACCGTTAGGGGTAGCCGATATTTAAGACTTCTATACGCGCGCATATAATGTACCAATTTTGATGCATTTCTCGGTACAATGCAAACATTACCTTTATGATATGAGGAGCCATTCTGCGTTTTATGTCTGATACCCGTACCATTATGGAGCTTACAGATGGAACAGAAGAGGACCGCATGTATGAAGGTGCATTGAATGCAGTCCTTCACACCGATAAGAAGGATTACCCCTGTTATGTAGGCGGACTTATGGTAGCATCCGGTCACGAATATCCTGTGGCAAGTCCAATTGACAGCAGCATCATTTTCGGAACATTCCAGGAGCCTGAAGAGGGACTTACCGACCGTGCAGTTGTAGTTGCAGCTGAGGCATTCAAAACATGGTCCAAGACCGATGCCGATGAAAGGATTGAAATCTTCGACAAATTACTGGATATGGTAACCCGTCAGAGGTACAGACTCACAGCATTGCTGACAATTACAGCGGGAATGACGAGGGATGAAGCATTCTCAGAGGTCGACAGACTCATCGAAGTGATTGATGAGGCATGTCAGGATCTTTCTGAAGGAAAGTCCGGAAAACCACAGGGAGTATGGGCAATTCTTTCGGCGCATAACTCACCTATGGCATCCCCAATAGGATATGCAGTGGCAGCCATGCTTGCAGGAAATACAGTCGTAATGATTCCGTCTAAATATGTTCCTGTCCCGATATATACAATATACAATCTTATGGTGCAGGCAGGATTGCCTGATGGCGTATTCAATCTGATTACCGACAGATTTGATTCATCTACCGTTTCATTGGCAAACAACATGGATTTGGCCGGAATAGTCGCAACAGGGTCCGGAGACAGGTTGGAGAATCTTATGTTCATGCAGGCCGATGATGAAATCAACTTCATCAACGAACTGAAAGGAATGAATCCTATTTTTATCTACAAACCGTCAGGAATGAAGGATGCCGTTAGAAAGGTTGTGAAATCCGCATTCTCGTTCGCAGGACAGAGAATCGACTCATGTTCAAAGGTAGTTGTGACAGAGAAGGAACAGAAACAGTTCCTTGAGATTCTTTTAGAAGAGGTCAAAAACCTTAAGATAGGGGATCCCGCAGCACCTGAGACGAATCTTGGTCCCATCGTGTCCAAGGAACAGTTTACACTCTTCGAGAAGAAAGTTTCAGAATATTCGGACTATCTCATCTACGGAGGCAGACGTGTAATGGATATTGAGACAGAAGCAGGATATTACGTTACACCTGCAATATTCATGGGCGTACCGGAAGAAGAGGATCTGAACAATATGGATTTCTCCCTCCCGATTCTAACAGTACAGATCGTTGAGACTGTAGATGATGCAATCGATGCCATCAACTGTTCTGAATATGGACTTTCAGCAGGAATCATCACTAAAGATGATGAGATCGCTGATAAGTATGTCAGGGAGATAAATGCTGATGAAGTATTCATCAACGATCCAAGCATTATAATCGGAAGTGCCTGCAAAGCAAAATTGGAGAACTTCCTGGAATAAAAACAAACCCAGGCTGTATAAACAGCCTGGATTTTATTTCAAAATCCTGAAACAGTCACCTTTTTGACATATTTCTTTGCAATTTCGACCATATTCATAATTGTCTTCTGCTTATACGGTGAAATATGATTCAGTGTCGGATCAAGACATGATCCCGGTTTGAATTGATTGATACGATAGCATTTTGCACCCTTGATGGAGGCGCAGATGGATTCTATGTCATCCTCGGTTATGTGTATGGGGACAACAGTGGTTGTGAATTCATAGTCGATACCCGAGTCCATTATAATTTCTATACTTTTCTCGATATCTTCAGGATCAACTATGGCATAGGATGTCATTGCATAATCTTCGGCTGTAAGCGGTGCTTTGATGTCCATGGAAACGAAATCCACAAGATTCGCACCGATAAGATCATCCAATACGGCAGGCATACTGCCGTTCGTATCGAGTCTTATCTTTTTACCCATAGTTCTTACTACTTTCAAAAATTTGTAAAGATCACTGTGCACCAACGGTTCTCCGCCGGTGATGATGACACCTTCAATGGATTCGGTGTTTTCAATTGTTCTGAGAATTTCATCCGTATTCAGGAAATTCTCTTTCTTTTCTATTTCCTCAGATGCATAACAGTAAGGGCATCTGAAGTTACATCCTGCAGTGAAAACCTGACAGCATATGATGTCGTTCCATTCAATCGTATTCGTTTTGATGAATTTCGCAACCTTCATCGATCGGAGTATAGCAACATGTTTATTCAATATTTCGGAGCGTGTCGATTTCAGGAATTCTGTCAACCATAGGCAACGTTAGGTTTATTCTTCATACTACATTCACGGTACTATGAGTAGAAAGGTCACGTTCCTGCCTTCAAACATTACGGTATCTGCGGAGGATGGCGAAGTCATATCCTCTGTAGCAAAATCTGCCGGTCTGTCGATATCGACTCCTTGCGGAGGCGACGGAAGATGCGGCAGATGTTTGGTTGCCGTCGAAGGAAAAGGCAATGTTCTCGCATGCAAGACTTTGGTTGACGGGGACATGACCGTTACGATCCCGGAGGATACAGGAAAGGTTGTCGCAGCCAAGGATTATTCAGAATCCGTATTGGATGACTTCACTCCCCTGTCAGACGGACTCGGTGTTGCGGTGGATATCGGAACAACCACTGTTGCATTGGATGTACTGGATATGTCTGACGGACATGTTATCTCTTCAGCGGCTGATGTCAACGGACAGAAGAGGCTCGGAGACGATGTACTTGCCAGGATACAGTATGCATCCGAAGGCGGAACAGAAGAGCTAAGATCTTTGGTTCTTAAGACCATTGACAATCTGATTGATACATCATCAAAGGACATTGACCGTTCGGATATTACATCCGTATACATTGCAGGTAACACTGTGATGGAGCATCTGTTCCTTGGCGTGGATCCTACACCGATAAGGTGTGAACCATATGAGCCAGTTGTTAAAGAGGCAGAGATTACGGGAGAGGAAAGCGGACTGAACATTCCACCGTCAGCGAAGGTTGTTACAATGCCTTGTATCTCCGCATATGTGGGAGGAGACATAACAAGTGATATTGTGTTCTCCGGCATGGACAGGTCTGAAGGAATATGCCTTCTTATCGATGTAGGGACCAACGGAGAAGTGGCTCTTGGAAATGCGGATCTGATGATTGTATGTTCGTCTTCTGCAGGTCCTGCATTCGAAGGCGGAAACCTGAAATCAGGTATGTTGGCCAAACCAGGTGCCATTGACAGTGTACACATCGACGGATCGGAGATCAGATATACCGTAATCGGAGACACCGAACCGAAAGGAGTCTGCGGTTCAGGAATAATAGATCTGATATCCCAGCTCTTTAAGGCAGGTTTCATAGACAAACGCGGAAACTTTACTGAGATATCAGGTGCAGTCGACGGCACATTCGTTTTTGGAAATAATATTTCGATATCCGAAGCAGAAATCAAAGATGTCATAATGACTAAGGCCGCAATCTATTCAGCAGCCAAGTCACTTGTGAGAAACATCGGGTTGGATTTCAATGATCTGGATAAGGTGTATATAGCGGGAGGGTTCGGAAACTACATAGATATGGAGTCTGCCATAACCATGGGGATGTTCCCTGATGTTCCCCGCGATAAGTATGTGTATCTCGGTAATTCATCCTTAGCAGGTGCCAGAAGTGCATTGTTGTCGGAAACATTCAGGAACAGGATCTCCTATGTATTCCAGAGGATGACATATCTGGATCTCAGTTCCGATCCTGTGTTCTACGATGAATACATGTCAGCTCAGTTCCTTCCGCATACCGATTCAGCTCAGTTCCCTTCCGTCCGCTATTAAATACAATCACTGTAATGTAGTGCCCGATGGACTGGAATTTTGCTACTACTCTTATCGGTTCTTTACCGTACAGTGATCCGAAAGAAGCTGTTGATAAGATCATCAACGGCTCTGTTGACTGCCCGTCGTGGCCTCAGCTCTCGGGAAGGGGATACACAGAAAGTATGTATCTCCAAACAGGTGAACAGCTCCCCGGACTCAACGTTGAGGGTGACAAGGTCTCTGTGGATTTGGATTGTTATGATCCTACCGAGGCATACATGGCAATCCTGGAAGAGAATGTAGATTATTTCCGCCCAACTGAGGAACATAATGCAGGGCTCTTTGAGCTTCTTACGCATGATGTGTCCGATGCTACTGCCGTCAAAGGACAGGTTACAGGAGCAATCAGTGAAGGATTACAGGTTCAGGATTCCACGGGAAGGTCAGTCATTTATGACGAATCCTATTCCGAGATTGTAAGAAAGACCGTTAATATGGTTGCAAAATGGCAAGCTCGTGAGTTGAAGAAACTGAATGATAATGTAATCATATTCTTCGACGAACCCTCACTCTCTTTGCTCGGAACTCCTTTTGCATCCATCTCCGATGTGGATGCGGCAAAATGGATCAACGAGTCCATGGAAGGGGTGGACTGTCACAAGGCTATTCACTGTTGCGGAAATACTAACTGGACTTTGATTCTCGGAACGAACATAGATATTCTGAATTTTGACGCATACGGTTACGGAAAGTCCATTACGTTATTCCCGGATGATGTCAAAGCATTCCTTGAAAGAGGAGGAACACTTGCCTGGGGTATTGTACCTAACAATGAGAACGTAGAGAAGGAAACTGCAGAATCATTGGCGGATAAGTTGGACTCATATCTCAACGATCTGATATCCAAAGGTGTACCCGAGAATCTTTTGGTCAGACAGTCTATGATTACACCTCAGTGCGGTCTCGGCGGAACGGATGTTGAACTTGTCGATCCGATACTTGTATTGTTGGCAGATGTCTCTGCAGAGATGAAGAGGAGGCATGTTCTGTGATTATAGCATTTGCTGGCAAGGGCGGTGTAGGAAAAAGCACAATTTCATCTCAGTTGATCAGGGAACTTTCAAAGAAAGACATCGTTCTTGCAGTGGATGCAGATCCCAATTCAAATCTCGGAGAGAAGTTGGGAATCGAGACATACGGGACCATCGGACGTATAAGGAATGAACTTGTAGCAGATCCGGATCAGGTGCCTCCCAGTGTCAGTAAACAGGATTACATCCTGAACAAGGTCATGCAGGCTGTATCTGAAGATGACAGGATAGATCTGCTTGTAATGGGTAGGCCTGAGGGAGAAGGATGTTATTGTTTTGTGAACGATATTCTCAGGAATTGCTTCTCTGATATGATTCCGAGATACAAATTCACAGTCGTTGACAATGAAGCAGGAATGGAGCATCTTTCCAGAAAAGTCCTTCCCAAAGCAGATGTGTTTGTCTTCGTTTCAGATCCTACAATGACAGGTGTCAGAACTGCAGCACGTCTTTCGGATCTTGCGGATGAGATAGGAATGAAGGTTGACCGCAGGATATTGGTAATCAACAATCTGATCAGTGGCGATCCCACAGTACTCATACAGGAAGCTGAGAGACTCGGCTTAAAAGAAGTACTGGTTATCAATCACGATTCTGCAGTCACTGACTGTGCGATGAAAGGAGAAAAAATAGAAGTGCCAGCAGACTCGGCATTCGCCAAGTCCGTGGCACAGCTCTCGGAGATTATTCTGAAGTAATCTCTCTGAGATGCTTCGGAATGTCTCTTGATTCGTTTGTACCGACGATAACCTTCCTGTTGATCATTTCCTGGAGTTTTCCGGACATACGTGTGACCAGACCGGGAATGATTACAGGACCGTCTGTCTTGTTCAGAACGCCAGATTCTTCGAACGCTTCTACAATACGTTCAGGTTCGAACTTTCCTGCAGAATAAGCGGTAAGTACGGATAATCCCTCTGTGTTGACAATCTGTAACCATACAGGAATCTTGGACTTCTCGATATCTGCACGTACTGTGAAGTATGTAAGCGAGAAGTTCGTTGTAAACATGATCGGTGAATGCTCATCGGGATTTCCGATAGGATAGAGATCCTGTTTGACCTGAATCGGAACCTGCGGGTCTGTGTAGATGTTCTGTCTCAGTGTGAACAGTGGCAGAGCTTCGTAACTCTTCAGATCATCGAAGATCACAAGACTTCCGTATTTCAGTGTTGAGATAACTGCAGTGGAAACTGCATACTCCCCGTATCCCACTCTGTTCATCAGAGGATATCCGAGAGGTTTGAATTTCTTCTTAATGGCTGCACGTCTTGCAATTGTGTGTCTCTCCAGACATTCGTTGATGTTCTTGGGACTGAGATCAAGAATGAAGTTGCTGTATCCAAGGGATTCACCCTTCTTGACCAAATCGACTGCATTGTCCATATCCTTACAGATAAGTCCGAGTGCACATCCGTATTCCTTGGCCAAAGGTACAAGTGCATCCACGTTTCCGTCATCTGCACCGTATATGAGTGGAAGTCTATCCTTACAGATTTCCATGGCTGCCTTTATGCAGTCTGTATTGTCAGTTTCAAGTATGATTCCGTCCTCCCATTCGGAACAGATAAGTTTCACTGCATCCGCATAAGTGTTCGGATCGGAAGATGCACATTTCACTGAAATCAGGTCGACCTTGAAGATCATACCGATTCTGTCGAATGAAAGTGATTTTACATGTGCTACACGTTCTTTAATAGCATCTTCACCGATGTTATCTGAAATGGATATGGCATATGCGATGGGGTTGTCGAAACGACGTTCATGTCTGTAAAGGACGGTTTCTCCCCCCATTGTAATGTTGCCTACCTTCACTGTTTTAACGGGAGGTGCGGATGCTTCTGCAAGAGTTTCCTTGGCTTCCTGTTGAACATGGGGGCAGTCCTCGATACTTGCCTTCTGGTTGGACAGAAGCATAGCGAATGCGAGACATGTAGGTTGTCCGCAGTCCTTACAGTTGGTCTTCGGTAAGAGTTTGAAGAATTCAATTGCTGTCGGCATCAAATCTCACCTCTCAGTTCGTCACAGTATCCTTTGAGCATATCTGCTGCTCCGGGTCCGCGCATGATAATTATGTCTGCACCCGAGAGGACTGCACACAGTGCTGTGATGGCTTCCCACCAGGTGACCCTGAGTTTTACGTCGCCGATTGTAGGGTCATCATCACAGATGGCATCACCTACGTTCCAGGATTCGGTACAGTCGCACACCATGGGGATCTGCAACATTTTGTCTCCCATGAGTGCTGCCATTCTGATCCTTTCGTTGACTGAATATGAGTAATCCAATCCCATTCCCAACGGAGACATGAGGGGATCCATGACAATATCGTTTTTTTTGACTCCGAAATCTGTCAGAAGGATGTTCATCTGTTTTGCGAGATTGACATCCAGATTGGAGAATCCGAGTACGATGTGATTGTTGGCAATGGCGATAGAAGCCATCTTCTTGTATTCATCCTCATCCACCTTGGAAAGGATGAGTCTTGTATCGGTGACTGTCTCACAGATCTTAGTAAATGCAGGGATGTCATACTCAGGTATTCCGCATCCGCATATCATTATCGGGAGCTGTGTGATGTCCGAGATCTTCTTCACAAGTTCTGTTGCGGATTCGGGTGTTGTGTTTCCTTTGGACGGATCAAGTCCTGCAAACCTGATGCAGATGATATCTGCGCCCATGGATCTCCACATGTCAGCCCATTCAACAGGGTCGTTCTGACGTCCGTCGAACATATCTGCTGCCAGTTGAGGGTATCCTTCAAGACAGTCGAATATCTCTCCTGCAATCATCGGTCTTCTCTTAACAGGATTCTCAAAGGAAAGGAAAGGCATTCCTTTGATGCCTCCTGCGATGTAGTCCCCTTTACCTATCGGGACGTCTTCTATCGCTCCTGTATATTTTTCTGCGACATCTGGTATTTCTGACATGTAAGCACCTATAGTAACGGGTCCATCTCAAGTGCAGGGTGGCCTACTTCCGCCATCCATGCCATGAGTCCTTCTGCATCCTCAGTGATTGTCTCGTCTGCAATTTTCTCCAGAAGGTCCGGGACTCCTTCATCTTCACATCTTTTCTGGAAATCGTTTTTAATAACCTCTTTCAGGTGTTTGGGCATCCAGGCAATCCTTCTTATTCCGCCCTCGGCTGAGATGAACTTCTCACTGGAGATGTATTTTCTTCCTATGCCCATGAATCCCGGGGTCTGACGTCCTCCTCCTATGGATCCTGCCAGGGATGAGAATTTCATTCCTACGGGAGTCATTCCGTTGTAATCTCTGTCCACAATAATGACTGCCTGCATATCGACAGTCATTGCGACGATAGCCTCGAAACAACCGCAGGATGTCATCGGTGCATCCATAATACTGTACATACACATCCTTTCGATGTGTCCCATGGATTCGGATTTCACCGTGTCGTTGACACCGATCCACTCTCCTTTGATATCATCTATTGGCGTTCCTTTGCAGAGTGGTTTGTTAGGTCCGTTGGGGGTCAGTTCGTTACTGGCCTTCGCATCCAGCCAGTTGATTGCACCGCACAGTCCGAGTCTTTCGGGTGTGATGATACATACATGTTCGGGTGCAAAGGACTGACACATGGCACATGTGTAGAATGTATCGACGTTGTCGTCTTTCAGACCCTTCATACGTTCATCCCTTTCGTCGTATGCCCTTATCGCTTCAGGGAGACGTTTCTGTACCTCATCCGCATCGGTGATTATGGTTGCCTGTACCCTTGTGACTACCTGTCCGAATTCTTCCTTGATTTTGTGTACAAGAATTCTTCCGAGATCCTTGAATGTGAATCCTGCTTCTTTGGAAACCTTGCTGATCCTGACCCAATTTGTGTTTCTCTGTCCGGCATGCCATACTCCTTCAGCGAAATTGATGGAGCTGTGGAATCTTCTCTCCATGACAGGTTCAAGGTCGTCATGCATGTTCTGTCCATAGACTTCCAATATTATTGCGAGAGACGTCAGGCTTCCTTCTTCCATCTCATCGACATCCTTACCGATGAGAGTGACCTTTCCGTCTTCCACCTCGTTTTCCCCTTTGGAAAGGAGTACTTCGAATGCAGGACTTCTGGTTCCTCCTGCTTCTACATAGGTGTCGGGTTTTCTTACGACCTCTCCCTCAAAAGAGGGTGCATACCCTACGGGAAGTTCGATGGGCTCGAGTTTGACAATGATTCCGCGTTCTTCGATTCCTGCCTGAATCATGTCGTACGGGTTTTTACAGACCTTTACAGCACCGGGGATTTCAGGAAGGTCCTGGTCCGTGACGATGGAAGCGGAATGTTTCAGTGCAGCAAAAGCCAGAGATGCATCGAGATACGAGAGCGGACCGTTCTGTACGATGATGACTTTAGGCCTCTTTTTCAGATATTCTGCCAAAGCTTCGGAATCACCGGGTTTGACATTTCCGAAAGCCAATGCAGCACGTACTGCGAAGCTGAGTGCATGTACGGTTCCGGTGAAACATCCGATCGGGTAGAACATTCTGTCAAATCCCATCTTTATTCCTGCGGATTCGAACTGTGAAGGATAATCGCCTGATGCGAATGAAATGAATCCTTTACCTTGTGCGGTCTTAGCCAATGTTTTGACGGCATCCGTATCATCCAATCCGCCGAGGAACCCGATTGCTCCGGGAATAGTTTCATCTACGAAACTGAGCCCAAGCTGTCTGAGGACCTTATCAGGGACGAATCCTTTCTGGTCCAATTCGGTTATGCCGATGTAGGTGACTGCTTCGATAATCTCGCAGGCGAACATGGCGTTCTCTCCTGCAGTGAATCCGTCTCCGAGTTCCGATCTGCCGGGTGTGGGTAGTGAGTTGAGGAAATCCAATGCCTTTTCCAAGGTAATAGAATCCAATCCTTTCCATGCATGAATGGCAGGGAGAGAGTATCCGGTTTCAGGATATGTGAGCTCGAAATCCTTTCCGTTTTCTTCCATAGCCTTCATGACCATAGTTTTGGCAGCGGACACCGTAGCAATAGATCCGTCAGCGGCCATTGACAACAGGGTCGGTACATCGATCTGTTTTTCTGTCTTGGTCATCACGGCAAAATCCTCATCGGATATTGCGGAATACTTCTGTCTGATTTCCGATATATTCATTCTGCTCACCTGAGTTTTACAAATTGTTTCAATGTGTAGATTCCGTTCATGGTCTCGAATGCCTCATTAAGGGATTTCTCGAATTCTTCATCGGACATCTCACAGTGTTTGAAGTCCGCCACAAGTTCCAATGTCATGACCTGATAGCAGATCTTGACTTTACTGAAAACTGAGATGAGGTTGACATTCTTCTCCGCAATCCATGACAGCGGCTGTGCAATGGATCCGGGGCAGTCCGGAATCTCAAGTTCTATCTTTCTGAGTGTGGTGTTCTCCTTGAAGAATGTGACAGCGATCATCCACGATCCTATGTCAGTGAGGATGAGGATGTCTTCTCCGTTCACATCTCCGAGGATATCCCCGTACTCGACGGAAAGGTCATATTTTCCGTCTTTGAGTGTTACAGGTGCACCTCTTCTTATCTCGTTTTTGTCGGTGTTTGCCTCTGTACGGAACACCCTTCCGATGTCAGCAGGTTTGATTTCAAGGTGGTCGATCATGCTGACGGACGGATCGTTCTCGCTTTTGAGTTCTGCAAACTTTTCCTTGAGGATGTCTATTTCTCCGGCGAAGCTCAGGTCTGCGAGAATCTTCCATATTATGATCGTATCCGATATTCCGTCCAGTGAGATGGAGTTGAGGATGTTGATTCCTCTCTCACCAAGGAAACGTGCAGCCTGTGCGCTGGATCCAGGCACATCCTTCATGTAGAGCGTGATGTTGGTAAGTGTACGGTAATTCTCCTGAGGGTACATCGAGAGAATAAGATCG
>SUSX01000033.1 GCA_015063195.1 Thermoplasmata archaeon
GTCGTCCCAGACGTATCTCTGCCATGCGTCGAACATAAGTCCGTTCTCGTCGAGACGGCATGCGTGTCCGTGAACTGTTGCTCCCCTGATTCCTGTGAGTGCAGGGTCAAAGGTTTCGTTCTCAATCATTTCTTTTGCAAGAACCTCAAGGTCCCTCTCACGCATCTCGATGATCTGACGTCCGGAAAGTGTACCGGTGTCGAGTCCTCTGTACCTTGAGAGGTACATCCATGCCCTCTGGTAGGGTGAGATGGGTGCGAAGTAAACGGAGTCAGTGAACTGAACGTACCTGACACGGTCTCCCTTCTTTGCTCCCTCGATAGGTGTAACGAGCTGCCTGATGGGGCAGTCGGGCTCCTTTCCTTCCTCGATTGGGGGGTGGATTGATTTGTATTCCTCTCCGGGGTTGCGGTGACCCATAATCCTTACGACGTCATCCATTGCAACGGTCCTGAGCTTCTTGAGCTTGACTTTGGGGTTCATGTACTTGCGCCTGTTCTGGGCAGGTATTGAATCTCCAGGGTAGAACTGTCTCTGATATGCCATATTAATACCTCAATATGTATCTCTAAGCGTGCTTCTGTATTTAGTGTACCTTCCGATAGAAAGCGTGTAACCGAAGGGAACTACCTCGTTGCAGACTTCTTTGATCCTCTCGACGACTTCATTCTGCTCGTCTTCGTCTTTGACCATGAGCTCTAAATAAAAGTCTCCGACGGACTTAGTCAGAAGGATCTCCTGATTTCCGAACATGATGGTTTTACGCTCGGAGTGGTTGTTGTCAAGTCCTTTGTTAGGTCCTGAGTTAACCTTCATGGGGAGATTTTCGCCCTTAATGTCAAATCTCCTTACGTGAGAGATAATCAATTCATCAGATGCGAGTGCGTTAAGTACCCTCTCCGTTGACTCTGCTGAAAGCAGACGGTCTGTCATGATCCTGACCTGGGGAAGCGGTACCCCTGCGTATTCCTTCATTCTATCGTTATCGGTCATACAAAATCACAGCTTCTTTGCGACCTTCTTGGCCTCCTTACCTACGATCTGCATCGGTGTCCTGAATTCCTCTACTCCACCGAATACTTCCTTGAACAAGCCAGATGTGGCCTCTGCAGAGAATGTCTGGGTTCCACCGTCAAGACAGTTTGCTGCTGTGACTGCGGGGATCAAGACTCCCTTGGAGTGCCTTGTAACGACGTGGTTTCCGTGGAACAGACCAGGTCCTCCTCCTCCGTAGATGGAGTGTGAGAAGAATGACATTCCAACACAAACTCCCATTGAACGTCCGTAATCTGCTGAAGGCAGACCGGTCTCGTGCTCAAGGATATCGTTGTAGTACAGGATTGTTGCGGGAACTCCCTGTGCTGCTCTTGCTGCTCCTACGTTGACCATAACTGCTGCAACCTGTCCGACTGCTGCGTATGCGTTCCACTTAGGCATATCATCGGTTGTGTAGACCTTGTATCCGCTGGGGAGTGTCTCCTTAACCCTGATGACTCCGTCTTCGATTGCCCTCTCAAGGAGTGACTCAATAACGGTACCGACTGTTCCGGTCTTTCCGTTCTTCTTTACGATTGAGTAAAGCATGTTGTTTGCGTTGAGTCCCTGGTATGCGAGTGCGAGGAGTGCTCCTCTCTCGAAGGGTCCGTTTGCATCTCCCATCTCGAAGGAACCGAGCTGCTCGAAGATTGCTGAAAGTGCAACTCCCTGCATTGCGTTCCTGTTAACGAGTGCAACGACGTGGTTTGCCATAATGTTCCTGAGTGCGTAACCTGCTCCCTCGTTGTTCTGAGGAACTTCAAGGATTGACTTTACGTTTGATCCCAAGAATGTAACAGACTGAGGGTATCTTCCCCAAACTGCTCCCTTAACCATGTTTGCTTTGTACATGGGGATGTTGAATTCGTCGATGATTGCCTGTGTTGTTGCTGCTGCAGTTGCAGTGAATCCAGTTGTGTACTCGACTCCTGCTGCTACTCTCTGCTCAGGAACAACAACTACAATGTTCTTTCCGCCAGATTTGACTTCGACGACTGTTCCGTCACCATCGTAGACCTGAACCATTTCTTTGATCCTGGCTGCGATCTTGTCCGCGCTCTGGACGAGAGGGATGTCGATTTCCTTTCCCATGATCTGACAACCGTCTCCGGCCATCTTTCCTGTCTTGAGTGCGTTCTCAATTCCGGACAAGCTGACTGCTACGGTCCTCTTTGTCAAGGATGCGATCTTCTGAATCGCGCTGTTGCGCAATGGGCTGATGGCTTCCAGGGGGATGTCCTTAGCGATGCGCTTTCCCCTGTCGTCATACAAGTCAATTACGTCCTCGTATTTTGGCATTTCATACCTCCGTTTTTCTTATAAATCAGCAGAAAAGACACGTCTAATCTGCCTTCCCTTGCAATACTCGTATTCCAATTAAAGAATATAAAACCCTATGCTGAAATGCCATTTTAGGCCAAAGTCAGCCATTTTTTCGAGTAAAAAAATAGGAATTCAAAAACAGGCTGTTTTTGATCTGCTTCCAACACTTTTTACACGTAATAGTTAATAAAAGTATGGATTATGGTTAAATAGTTTGATTAGCGGACAGAAAATCTCAGAATTTCCGCTTCAATTTTTCGTTATCGGCCACCTTCCGTAGAGGCGGTTACCTTCGCGGTTGGCATCCATCGTGTACACCTCTAATCCGGGTACGACCATCCTCACTACAGGAACTCCGATCTCCTCTCTTGTCAGATCGACTGCGACAACCATGTCGAATCCTCTGTCCATCAGACGGCCCAGAACGATTTCTATATCATCCAACACATAATCCGTAGCTTCATTTACCATCTCAGAAAGTTTCTTTCTGTTCTTGGAATCCGAATACCACATGCGGTTGATCTTCTTGATCTTCTCGTATCCCATATCCTGCGTTTTCTTCTGCAGTTGGGCATTGATCTTTATTCCGTGTTTGTGTGTAGTTCTGCTCTGCGCAACCTCAGTCAATGCACGGATACATGCAATCTCAGGATTGAGATGCGTACCGACACCGATTGTAAGGAGTTCGGGATCTTTCGTCCTGACATCGTCCGCTGCTGCACCTATTGTGGGAATTCCAATATCCGAAGTCAGATCCTTCAGATGAATCTCCACTCCGTTCTCTTCAAATTGTTTAAGAAGTTTCCATGCGACAGAATTCTCATCGTCTATCTCGATATCTGCATTCGCATATTCGTTGAACTCCGCAATAGACCACGCATCTCTCTCGATTAATTCGAACAATGCATGAAGAATCGCTTCCTCCATTGTGTTTCCTGCCGCCAATCCGTTGGTATGGAAACGGTAAAGCTGAAGATCCCCGTCCGGATAATATGGATAGAATGCCTCACATGCAGGAACCCATACGGATTCTCCTCTGAACATCTCAAAACCTTCTGTCCAGGCAATCTGTGCATCCTGAACATAATTGAGTACATTCATCGGCAGAATCAAATCATACGGATTGACCGTGAGTCCGTTTGCCTTCGCCTGTTCATACGTACCGTAAATTATCTCATCGTCTTCCCTGACTTCGGCAGAATATCTTTCCAATGCTTCCATCACTGCAGATGCCATTGCCTGTTCCTTGGTGGCCCCTTTACCGTTGTAGTTTCCGAACGTTCCTTTAGCGGTACTGTCCCTGTAAATCGAGAACACAGGGATTCCTATGTTATCCATCTCTGTGATATCCTCTAACGGCTTCATCCCGGCTTTTTCAAGCAAAGGTATCGCTCTTTTCAGAGTATCTTCCGGAAGAACAGTCCTTATTCCTGTACCTGATGAAATTTTTGGGCACCTTTCCAAACGCATCTGATCACTTCACAACGTATTTACCGAAATTAGAAAGATAGATATCCAGATCGGAATTGATATTGATAGGCATCTTTTCAATCAATACATCAACTTCTACATTCCTTACACTGGGCATTTTAAGAAGTTTAGTCTGAATCATCTCATAGAGCTCGTCCACATTACGGGTATATGCCTCACATATGATGTTATGGTCGCCGAATGATTTGTAAATCACTGCAATCTCCGGATATGCCCTGAGCTGTTCGATGACAACGGATACAGGGGTTCCGATAATCTGCATCTGAATCAGAGATTTCATTACACCGAGCTTGGAAGGATCGGTTTCAAGAGAATAACCTGTAATGACTGAGTCCTCTTCCATCTTTGAAATCCTTCTGCTCACAGTAGCCTTAGAGGTTTTCACCGAATCTCCGATCTCTCCCATAGGGGTCCTGGAGTCTTTTCTCAGAGCCTTAAGGATCTCCACATCCTTCGTATCCAAAAAGTCAGACATGCTGGTACCCTAATATATTATAATAATAGATAAAATGTTTTGATAAAATGGTTTATGATGAAACAAAATCTCACTCGGGGTGAGACCGTATGTTCATTCCCTTTTGGCCTTGGTGAGAACACCATCCCTGTAGATTTCCAAATCGGATACCATTTCTGCGATATCCGCGTAGGGAATTCCGATGGCCATCTCATCAGCTTTCATATCGGTCTTCTTTCTGCAACCGAAGCATCCGATTGAGATGTTTGGTGTTCCCTTCATTATGGGATATGCAGTGATGTCTGCACATGCACACTGGAACGGTGCGGTTACATAACAGACACGTCCGCCGCCGTGACGGAGATGAAGTGCTTCGAACCAATATACTCTCTCAGGAATGTCAATGACTGCTACCACATCAGGTTCGAAATCTGCATCCTTAAGCGGACATACGACTGTACCTTCGACTTCATAGTCGATGTCTGTAACGGTGGCAATCATCTCGGCCACTGAATCGGGAGCATCATGGATTCCGATTCCGTAGTGGAACTCTCCGTTCTTAATCTTCTCAGCTTTTTCTGTCATTCCGAGAGTGGCTGCACCCACCATACATCCGTGTGCGGATAATGGAAGTGCCATCTTTTCTCCATTCTTGGCTGCAAAAATGGACTGACAGTGACTGAACTGTTTCTCAGGAACATCATATCCTGCAGGATATGCCGATCCTTTCTTTACCAATTTGATTGCGACAGGTTCGTATCTTAAACCTATGATTTCTTTGATTTTGGATGCAAATGTTGCATTCTTGGACAGGATTTCTGACATCTGTTTTGAATCGTTAACGGCGTATAAAAAAGTCTTCGCCACTGGATGAAAATCAATAATTGAGATTCCTGTAAATCTAATGTCGGAGACTTTGAACATCCGTATTTTTCACAAAAACATCGGTAATATAGAATCTTTTATATAGAAAATACAGGTCACAGCAAAACATGGCAAAAAGAGCAACATTATTCACCAGAGATTTTCTGTTGGACTCGGGAATAACATTCTGTTGCTCTCTGAACTACTTCGTTCTTCTGATTAACATTACAACTTTTGCAATTACAAGCTTCGGTGCGACCACTGCAGAAGCCGGTGTGAGTGCAGGACTGTATGTCATCGGAGGTCTGTTCTCCAGAATCATTCTCGGAAAATACATCGAGCTGGTCGGAAGAAGAAAAATGTTGATTATCTCTCTGTTCGCAGCTTTGATAATGTCGGCAACATACTTCTTCGTTACATCACTAACTATGCTTTACGCAGTCAGGCTGTTACACGGAATAACATACGGAATCGCAAGTTCCAGTTCGTCAGATATTATGGCTAAAATCGTTCCTCCGGAAAGAAGGGGCGAAGGCTTTGGATACTATTTCCTCAGTGTAACGTTCAGCACAGCAATCGGCCCGTATTTGGGGATGATGCTGGCTGGAAATTATGAGATGGTATTCTCAGTGGGATTGATTATGTACATCACAGCTCTGGTGTTTGCATTACTCATCCATGTTCCGGAAGAAAGCCTGACAGAAGAACAGATCAAGGAAGCAAAAAGTTTCAGCTTATCAAATATGATCCAACTTTCGGCATTACCCCTTTCCATGACGACCATGGTCTTCTTCCTCGGATATTCAGGACTGCTTTCATTCATATCCGCATACGCATCGGAGATAGATATGGTGGAAGCCGCATCATACTTCTACGTGACCGTGGCCTGCGGAACGTTTCTTTCCAGACTCACTACCGGAAAGATCTTTGATACAAGAGGTCCGAACAGCATCATTACTCTCGGATTCCTGCTTTTCATAATGGGAATGTCTGTATTCTCCAGAGCAAGTGTGGAAATTGTTTTCATTCTCTCGGGATTCACCATAGGATACGGAATGTCGATTGTATATGCCGTGTGCCAGGCAGCCGTCATATCCATGAGTCCGCCTCACAGGTACGGTGTGACCACATCCACATACTCAGCGATTACAGATTTAGGTTCCGGTCTCGGACCCATGATTCTCGGATTATTGATTCCGATTATAGGATACAGAAACATGTACCTCACATGTGCAGTGTTCGGAGTAATCAGTATGGTACTGTATTGGAGCCTTCACGGAAGGAAGGTTCTTAAGTGTAGAAAAACGAACGGTTCAACAAACTGAACCTTTATTTTCAATTTTTTGATTTAGAATAATAAGCGGGCATATGCCCGCTGTTAGTTTCAGATCTCAGATCTGAGCTGTGAGAAAGTGTACACCTTTTCTGTACAGTTCAGCTCACATGCCTGACAGGCTGTTCCGAGACAGAGGTCTGATCTGACATTGATCTCGAATGAATCTCCTTTCTCAAGGACTGTAAGTGCCCTCTCAGGACATCCGCGCTGACATTTCTTACATCCCGTACATCCATCGAAGCTTCCCTTGAGGATAAGTCCGACTTCTTCGAGTGTCTTCAGTCCTCCTCCTACATCCGGAATATCGGATTTTACAACTCTGACAACTTTCTTCGGAGGTACAAGTGCAGGCATAGATCCGAGTCCATCCATCTGCATCATTGTGTCGTACATCTCCATGGACATGCCCTCTTCCCAGTATGCAAGTTCGAGGACGTACATCTTCTCGAAGATCTCGTTTCCTGCGAACATGATGTGGTTTGCAGAAATTGAGTTGGCAACTGACTGCATCTCATCGAGTGTCTCGTTATTCTTGAGAAGGTCATGTGCCATCATGAGTGATGTGTTACCCAACTGATATACTTCGTCGAGAATCCTTGGAATCATTCCGCAGTACTGTGCTTTAACAGGGTCGACATATGTTCCTGATGCTCCTGCCATGTACATGACACGGACGTCCTCATCGTTGATTCCGACCTCTTTCATCAGAGTACGGTGTCCTGCCCTGATTGCACCCATTGCCTTTCCTGCTTCCTTGACATCCTCTTCGGTGAAGTATACTCCGTTTGCGAGCTTAATTCTGTGTTCTTCATTGAGGATTGTCGGCAAAGTAATTGCTCCGGATTCAAGTCCTATTGCCATGGCAGATACGGTTCCTGTTCCGGTGATTCCCTTGACCTCGTAATCAAGGACCTTAACTTCCTGTCCTGTCAAAGGGTTTACCTTTGACACGACTACAGGGACAAGTTTGTCATTAAGTACGATGTTGTCCCATGTTCCGTCTTCGTTGAGAGTTACATCGGATATTGCTCCGGGTGCAGCAAGCATTCCGTGTTTGATTGACTGTCCTTCCATTGCAGGTCCTGCGGCTGCAGATCCGGAATAGAGTTCACCATCATGGTAAAGTCCCATCTCTGCGTTGGTTCCGTAATCTGTGACCATACAGGTCTGATCCTTCTCCAACATGTGGGACTTCATGATCATTGCCAATGCATCTGCACCGATCTCGTGTCTGATTGCAGGAGGAATGAGAACCTCAGCTTCTGCGTTGATTCCGGGAATTCCGATCTTTCCTGCAGTGGTGACGTGTGCTGAACGATCGGGACTTGTGACCCCCAATGTCTTGAGTTTGTTCTTTCCTGCAAATGCAAGATCTCTAACCTCAATGTTCTCGAAAAGTGAAAGCTGAATAGGATTACCGCAGATTGCAATCTGCCTGATATCCTTCATCTTGTCCTGTCCGTACAAAGATATGAGGTTGTGTACGGTCTCCATGATGATCTTATGACCGATGTCTGATCCGGAGTTCATCCAGTAATGAAGGTGATCCATGATGTTCGCACCGGGAAGTGGGTGACGTGCTGTCACTGCAGTTCCCAAGATGTTTGCATTGTTGTCTAAATCAACAAGATGGGACCTGAATCCGCTTGTTCCAAGATCCAATGCGATTCCGTAATTTGCCATGTGTGGAGTATCTGCATATCCCTTATTAAGGGTTGAGTTACCAACTGGTTACCGGTATGGAAGGTATGTTGCGGAAATCACATTTTGTCTTTGATAGACCTGATGTATCTGGATAATGCATCGGCGGAATCCTTGCCGTACTCTCCGATGATCTTGGCCAAACCGCTTCCGATTACGATTCCGTCGGCACCCTGAGGTACGGTACCCAGATCATCTGCGGTCTTGTCTCCGAATGCGATTGCTACAGGCGTCTTGGTGGAACCTTTGATTACATCGATCATCCTTGAAGCTTCGGAGGCATCCACCTTCGTCGGTACAAAATAAATGAAACCGTCAGATTCTGAAGCTATCATACGCAGCCTTTCGTCACTGGTAGGGACCATAGTGGGTGCCAGATCAACCGAGTATTTGCGGGCGAAATCGATAAGTTCTCCCTTCTCTTCGAACGGGAGGTCGATAACAAACAACGCATCCACTCCGACATTATGACATTCTGAGAAGAACTCCTCATAACCGTATCTGTAAACAGGATTCAGATAGGACACAAATGCAATAGGTAGCTGGCATGACTTCCTCACTTCCCTGACAATATTGAATGCAGTTTCCAGATTTGCACCCGAATCAAGGCCCCTGAGACTTGCTCTCTGCTGCTCAGGTTCATCGGCTATCGGATCCGAGAACGGGATTCCGAGTTCAATCATATCCACACCAGCTTTGGCGAGTGCTGAGATGAATTTGATTGATGATTCTGCATCCGGATCTCCGGCTGCAATGTATCCGATTACTGCCTTTCCGTTTTCGAATGCTTTAGCAGTGTTACTCATCGATATCCTCTCCTCTGTAACGTGCAATTGCAGCAACATCCTTGTCTCCGCGACCTGAGAGTGTAACCACAATAATCTGATCCTTTCTCATCTTGGGTGCCAACTTCATTGCGTAAGCCACTGCGTGTGCACTTTCGATAGCGCATATGACCCCTTCTGTTCTGGCTATGTATTCGAAAGCATCAACCGCCTCATCATCTGTAATCGGTACATATTCAGCACGTTTGATATCGTGAAGATATGAGTGTTCAGGTCCGATTCCGGGATAGTCCAAACCTGCAGATATGGAGTAAACAGGTGCAATCTGTCCGTTTCCGTCCTGACAGAAGTATGATCTCATTCCGTGGAATACTCCGACAGACCCCGTGGATATGGTAGCAGCAGTCTCGTCCGTATCGATTCCTTTTCCTGCAGCCTCACAACCGATGAGTCTGACAGATTCATCACCGATGAACTCATAGAACGAACCGATAGCATTGCTTCCGCCTCCTACACATGCTATAACTGCATCCGGAAGTTTTCCTTCCTTCTCCATCAACTGCTCTTTTGCCTCGCGTCCTATGACACTCTGGAAATCCCTAACCATCATCGGGAAGGGGTGAGGTCCGACTGCAGATCCGAGAACATAAAACGTGTCCTCTGTACGTGCTGCCCATTCTCCCATAGCTGCATTTACTGCATCCTTGAGGACTTCAGTTCCGGTTGTAACTGCATGTACCTTTGCACCGAGAAGCTTCATACGATATACGTTGAGGGCCTGTCTTATAGTGTCCTCCTTTCCCATAAATACTTCACATTCCAATCCTAAAAGTGCTGCTGCTGTAGCCGTTGCGACACCGTGCTGACCGGCACCTGTCTCAGCTATGACCCTCT
>SUSX01000034.1 GCA_015063195.1 Thermoplasmata archaeon
CTGGCTGGATTCCAAATACACCATCATCGAAAGGGGACAGTGGTGGGGAAGAATCGACGACACAGATGCTGATATTGATATCGTTGCCAAGGCATATGACGGAAACAGGCATATTCACACCATCCTGGGGGAATGTAAGTTCAGCAGAAGACCTGTCGGCATGAGTGTATTCAACACACTTGTGTCAAGAGCGAAAGCTGCTAAATTCACTGAAAACGTAATTTATATCATATTTTCAGCACTTGGATTTGATGATGAACTGATGGAATATGCTGAAGATAACAGAATCATCCTTGTCGATGGAGAAATAATGATTAGCAATGATGATCCGCCTGCGATATTCTGAAATACGGATTGACATCATATGAAATCACAATTATACAGACTGACCATCAACTCTTAATATGATCGATTCAGAATATAGCATTCATGAGCAACATTTGGCACGATATGAATCCTAAAAGGATCTCTGCAGAAGATTTCATGGTCGTTGTGGAGATTTCCAAAGGAAGCAAAAACAAGTATGAGTTGGATAAAGAAACGGGACTTCTGAAACTTGACAGAATTCTCTACACATCAACCCACTATCCTGCAAACTACGGATTCATCCCGAGGACATATGCAGATGACGGCGATCCCTTGGATGCCCTTATCCTCTGTTCCGAGCCTATTCAGCCAATGACACTTGTCAGATGTTACCCTATCGGAGCCATCAAGATGATAGATTCCGGTGCCAATGATGAGAAGATTATCGCAATCCCCTTCGATGATCCGACATATAACACATACAAGGACATCTCAGAACTTCCGAAACATATCTTCGATGAAATGGCTCACTTCTTCACAGTCTACAAAGCACTGGAAAACAAGACAACCGCCGTGGATGAGATAATCGGTTCCGATGAAGTCCATGACATCATCAGATACACTATCAACAAATACAGAGAGGAATTCTGCTGAAAAACATGTCAGGCCAGAGCCTGACTTTTTCTATCAACTTACTCATAATTTGGTCACTATTATATAGAAATGAGTTCTGACAAAAATCAAGTGATTTATTGTCATTGATGGATATTTTGAATTTCATATGCGACAACATGTGGTATGTCGCACTTGTACTGATTGCTCTTTTAGGGATCTATTGTACAATCAAGCTTAAAGGAATGCAAATTACGGATTTCAAGGAAATGTGCAGAGTTACATTCTCCTCAGAAGAACGTAAACTCACGAGTAAAGTATCATCGTTCCAGGTCTTCTGCATAAGTATGGGCAGCCGTATCGGAGTCGGAAACATTTCCGGTCCGATTCTTGCAATTCTTGTTGGCGGCCCCGGTGCAATCTTCTGGATTTGGGTCTTTGCAATCATCGGAATGGCTACAAGTTTCATCGAGACCTCTATCGGTCAGTTATTCAAAGAAAGAAAGGCGGACGGTGAATTCAGAGGAGGCCCTGCATACAACGTGAAGAACGGACTCAACATGAAGAGGCTCAGTATCTTCGTTGCAGTTGTTATGATCGCCATGTATCTCCTGGGATTCATGTCCATGGAAGTCAGCAGTATGACCGAAGCATTCTGCGGTGCTTTCGACTTCGCATACAACAATCTCGTATTCGGAATCGTACTCAGTATTCTTGCTATTCTCATCTTCACCGGCGGATTGGTAAAAATCGCAAAACTTTCCGTAAAGATCGTTCCTGTTATGGCAATACTCTGGATTGTTGTATGCATAATATCCATCATTCTCAGTGACGGAGGAGTTGTCAATGCTGTAGCAATGATCTTCTCCAACATATTCACCGTCCCCTCTGCAGTAGGAGGAGGATTGGGAGCAATGCTCGTTATCGGAATGAAGAGAGGAATCCTCTCCAACGAAGCAGGAATCGGTACAATTCCCAACATCTCATCAATTTCCAACGTTAACCATCCCGCAAGACAGGGATATTCACAGGCGCTCGGTGTATTTATCGATACCATTCTCTGTACGATGACTGCATTGGTCATCCTCTCATACGGAAGTATTGATTCTATAATGGCATTGGATATGGAATCCATGCCTTTGCTTCAGGAAGTACTCGGAACCACCATAGGATCCTTCGCACCCTATGCTGTTGCAGTATTCATGTTCATATTTGCATTTACATGCATGATGTCAGACTTCATCATCGGAGAGAACAACCTGTCATTCATCACAGAGAGCAGGAATGCAAGAATTGCAATGTATGTATTCACCGTAGCTGTGGTGTTTATTTCATGCCTTATGGCATCTGACAGCCTCTTCGTAATCGTGGACATAATGCTTGCAATATGCGGTATAATCAACGTTTATGTAATGGCAAGAATCGGATATCTGGGATTCGAAGTATACAAGGACTACAAGAGACAGAGATCCGAGGGCGTTGACAATCCTGTGTTCAAAAAGAGCAGTCTTTCAAATACATCCGGAATAACTGAATGGGAGGATTAATCCTCCTTCTTTCCGAAACTGTACATGGATGCGATTCTGTCTATCTCGGAGCTCACGGATTCCGGGTCGTAAGACAGTGATATCGCATCCGAGTTACACTTCTCCAAACATCTTCCGCATCCCCTGCACAGGACATCATCTATTGAGGCCTTTCCGTCTTCCAAGGTAATTGCTTTTGTGAAACAGATGTCTACACACTTTCCGCAACCTACACATTTTTCAGAATCTATTGTAACTTCGACAGTCTCCATGCGTTTGAACAGACTTCCGATCTCATCGGAAATGTTCCTTGTAACATTCCAGAGACAGCAGCATGGACAGCAGTTGCATATGGTCAGAAGTTCATTCTTCTTTCCGGTACTGAGCCATATCCTGTCAAGCTTGTTCCTTCCTATGATATGTACCAATCCGAGGTCTCCGCACTCTTTGATGTACTCTATCGCTTCCTCCGAAGTGGCTTTCCTTCCGAACTCGGGCGGTATCCTGTCCGTTCCGCTGCCGAGGAAAACACAACCATGGTCTACAGGATAATCTTCACATTTACTGGACCTTCTGCAGAGACAGAAATTCATGATAAAGATCTTATCGGCACGGCGGAGCATCTCGTTGACTACCTCGCTGGGAAGTACCGTCCTTTCTCCTGCATCTTCTATGGAAATATCAGTCTTTATGTTCTTCAATACTACCTTATCTTTAGGAAGAACAACCATGTCGTCCTTGTCGAAGAGAGATTTCATGACGATCTTGTTGAACATCTTTGATTTTTTGGTAAATGCCGCAAGAGCATACCTTGAACCGAAGAAATATTTCATAGTCGGGACAGCCACACGGGGTATCAGTTTCACATGACTGTTATCGATATCAGAATATATTCATTTTTCAACGTGGTTTGCAAAGCCGTATATACTTCATAGAAAAATCACATCATATGAAGAGTCTGGTAGTCTATACATCAACCACAGGCAACACCAAAGCCGTAGCAGAATACATTGCAAAAAAGACTGACGGTATCGCCGTCGAAGCAGGCAATGTTGCAGATAAAGATCTGAAATCCTATGATGCAATCGTCCTCGGAAGTCAGATCCACGCAGGAAAAATTTCCAAAGGACTGCAGGAATTCATCTGTAAAAATTCAGATGTACTCGATGGATGCAACGTATCAATGTTTGTCTGCGGAATGTTCACCGGTGAGAAGGGAGCCAAACAGCTTGATAGGATCGCCAAAGAATACGGATACGACAACACAGCATACTTCGTCAAAGGAAAGAAATTAGTTCAGACCGGTGACGAAATAGATGCATTCATAAAGAAAATCTGAGTCACCATTATTCCGAATTCAGAATGAATCATAGAGACCCAGATCTCTCATTCTCTTTTCAAATACCGAGAACAGTATGAACGATATCAGCAGGTATGCTGCACCGAGAACCACCATTACTGTCAGATCACCGGATATTTCCGCAATACCCATTCCGTCAGCAGCACCTCTTGTGGCATTGACCGCATATGTCAGCGGATTCAGATATGAAAAAAACTGAACCCATTCCGGAAGATATGATATGGGGAAATTGACACCGCATATCAGGAGTCCGATATACGATACGATGTTGGCAATGATAGTTGATGTTCTCAGCCTAAGGCCGACACTTCCGACCGCCATACCCAATCCTGTCAAACTGAGGGTCGTAATCAGGAAAATCACCGCTATCGACAGGAAATTGGCTGCTGAAAGATCAATTCCGAAGATGAACTGTGCGTAACACAGAGACAGTGTTGCCGAAATCAGACCGGACAGTATATTCAGCATAGACATCCCCATGAATATCGAAAAAAGACTTGCCGGACTCTGAACCAGGGATGACAGCATTCCTGTGTGTTTTTCCGTACCAGGAATATCTGCAACAGAAAAGAGCGTCGTAGCGGCGATACTCTGAACCATGTTTCCGATTACCACATATCTTACCGTAAGATCGGGATTGTTCACATAATCGGCCATTACAGCAAAGAAAAACATCGTGAAGAATGATGTGATGACTATCTGGAGCACCCACAGCCATACAGGGATAAGTGAGAACTTGTTCCTGGCATACATCACTGCAGATGAAGTCATAGCCTGTAAGTTTCTTCCCATCTCAGTACCCCGCAAATGAACCTGTCTTCTGCACTTCTCTGACTATACGTGACATGACAGCTCTGGCAATCAATGCATAAACCAACGATACGAGGATACAGATCAATGTGTTGCCCCACATACCAAATCCGAAGACTGTTGAATATCCCTCTATAGCGGATGCTCTCAGGGCCTCAACACCCCATGTAGGCGGCAGCATCATAGAGATAGGATTTGTCCACTCGGGAAGCAGTGTTATCGGTATCACTGCACCTGACAGGACGTACAGCGGATACTCGAACATCCCTGTCAGGATGTAACTTTTCCTCGAAAACACAAACGTTACCGAGAATATCAACCCGACACATGATAAGGAGAACAGCGTCACCAACATTATCAGGACGAATGCCAACGGATCGGCAATAGTCATCTCTGTGTTAAATGCCAGTGCAGCAAAGATGTAAATGAACACCATGTTGACTATTCCGATGAACGTGTTCCATATCGATCTTCCGACAATCACATCAAACATGTTTGTCGGTGAAAGGAGCAACGGTTCCAAAGTACCGTTTACCCTGTCGTATGAAAGGGAGTAACCTGATGCGAACAGAGTGTTACCCCACATACCCAGTACTCCTCCTCCGAGGATTGCCTGAAGCAGTACGGTACCGGACCTGTCAGGGTACATCATCAACACCACTACTGTGAATATGAACGGTGCAACTATGCTGGGAATAATCCACTGCGGATCTGCCAGGAATTCGATTGCCTGCTTCCTGAATGATGCGGTGACTGCCTTTATGTTCACTTCATTCACCGCCTGTAAGATACAGGTAGGTGTCCTCCAACGTGGGTTCATCATATCCGATGGACCTAATCTCGAACTGTTCGAACATACTGTCTATCCTATCCAGATGAGAGAAGTCTTTGTGCACGCGGATATTGGTCTCAAATCTTCCCGGGATCACGTTTATCCTCATGTCCATGACACCTTCGGTCTGCAATGCCTTTTCCGACAGTGCAGACGGATCCTTGGTGGTCACAATCCTAATCATCGTATCGTCGGCTACTTTGTCCCTCAGCTCGTTAACAGTTCCGTATCCGACAATCTTACCTTTCTTAAGCAGGATCATCCTGTCACAGAGTTCCTCTGCTTCTGTCATATAGTGTGTTGTCAGTATGATTGTCGTTCCTTTCTCCGAAAGTTCCTTGATAATCTTTCTGATTTGAAGTGAGATCTCAGGATCAAGACCGATGGTCGGCTCATCCAGAAATATTATCTCCGGACGGTTGAGAAGAGCCCTTGCAATATGGATACGCTGCTTCATTCCTCTGGAGTACTCCTCCACTTTTTTATCGGCAGCATCGGTCATCTTGACAAGATCCAGTACTTCTGAAACAATGGCTTTCTGTTCACCCTTCGGGATACCGTACAGATCTGCAAAATAATGGAGATTCTGTCTTCCCGACAGCCTGTAGTAAAGTCCCCTCTCTCCTCCTGAAACCATGTTAATCTTCTGTTTCAGTCTCTTGGAGGATTTAGGATCGGATACATCTATATCGAGAACTTTGACGTCTCCGGAGGTAGGCATGAGCAGACCGCACATCATTCTGATGGTTGTGGTCTTACCTGCACCGTTGGGACCGAGTACACCGAATATCTCGCCTTTCCTAACATCAAATGTAATTCCGTCGACTGCATTCTTCTCTGTAACACCTTTACCGAATGCACGGATCAGATTCTTTGTCTCGATGACGATGGTATCCATAACAACCGTTTATGATATGGTTTTAACACTATATTAATCCCATAAGTCAGATTATTATCTCCAGGTTATGGGGAAATGTATTAATGTAGTTGTTAATCCCCACACGATGTCGGAACAGACGACAGCCCGTGAAAGGCTCGGAAGCAGATTGGGATTCATACTTTTGACAGCAGGTTGTGCCATAGGTTTGGGAAACGTTTGGAAATTCCCGTATATGGTCGGACAGTACGGCGGCGGTGCCTTTGTACTGATCTATCTGATATTCCTGATTGCCATGGGAATACCTCTCATGAGTGTCGAGCTTTCTCTCGGAAGGGCGAGTCAGAAGAGTCCGTCAAAGATGTATTATGAATTGGAACCTAGGGGATCCAAATGGCACCTTCACGGTTACATCTGTACCGCAGGATGTTATGTCCTCATGGCATTCTACACAGTCGTTACAGGATGGATCATCAAGTATCTCATCGATACTGCCACAGGCAGATTCTCAGGTCTCGGATCCCAGGAAGTTGCAGATGCATTCGCTGCCACCACATCGGATACTGCTATCTGTGTAGGATTCACCATCCTTGTCGTGATTATAGGTTTCATCGTCTGTATGAGCAGCCTTCAGAAAGGATTGGAAAGAATCTCGAAATACATGATGGGTCTGATGCTTGTTATTCTCATATCTCTGGCAGTATACTGCATTACCCTCCCTGGAGCCGGAGAAGGTCTGTCGTTCTACCTTATCCCCGATTTTGAGCGCCTTATGGATGCAGGATTGTTCAAGGTCATAGTGGCTGCACTCAGTCAGGCATTCTTCACACTCAGCATCGGAATAGGATCAATAGAGATATTCGGAAGTTATCTTGACAAGAAGAACTCTTTGTTGGGAGAATCCGCACGTATCGCAGGATTGGACCTCTTCGTTGCATTCGCTTCCGGACTGATTATCTTCCCTGCATGTTTCACATACGGCGTGGAAGCTACTTCCGGACCGGGCCTCATTTTCGTCACACTTCCGAACGTGTTCAACAACATGCCTTCAGGACAGATCATAGGAGTTCTGTTCTTCGTGTTCATGGCATTCGCTTCCCTGACGACTGTATTCGCAGTGTTCGAATCCATCGTATCCAACACCAGAGAAATGTTCAATTGGAGCAGGAAGAAATCCGCTCTCATCAACTGCGTGTTCATGTGTATCCTCATCCTCCCCTGTGCATTAGGATTCGGAGTGCTCTCCGGGATCGAACCCTTGGGTGCAGGAACCAACATAATGGATCTGGAAGATTTCATCGTCAGTTACCTGATGCTTCCCATCGGTGCTTTGATCTTCGTGTTGTTCGTAACAAGCAGATACGGATGGGGATGGAAGAACTTCCTTGAAGAGGTGAATTCCGGTACAGGACTCAAAGTACAGGAGTGGATGAGACCGTACATGACATACTTCCTTCCGTTGGTGATTATCTTCGTTCTTGTGACAGGAATCACATCGTTCTTCATCTGATCCGTTACGGAATCATTGGTTGGTCGGCCACCTACTAATAAGCAGCCTGCAGATTGATTCCTCAGGTGTTGATGATGAACATTTATGACATCACGGTTAAGGATGTGAAAGGTGAAGACGTCAGCCTTTCCCGATATAAAGGGAAGGTGCTTATGGTAGTCAATACCGCTACCCACTGCGGATTCACCCCCCAGTATGAAGGATTACAGGAACTGTATGACAGATTCCATGATAACGGATTGGAGATCCTCGATTTTCCGTGCAATCAGTTCGGAAGACAGACACCCGAATCCGATTCGGAGATTGATTCGTTCTGTTCACTTAACTACCATACATCATTCCCCAGATTCGCCAAAATCGATGTAAACGGATCGGATGAGTCGCCGCTATACACTTATCTCAAAGGTAAGAAGGGGGGCCTGCTGGGAAACAAGATAAGATGGAACTTCACAAAATTCCTGATAGACAGGGAAGGGAACGTTGTCGAAAGATACGGCCCTAAGACCGAACCGTCTGAGATAGAGGATGACATCAGAAGATTGGTGGAGGAAACACAACACATAGTCATCAGAGTCTGATCCTCATATCTTCCGTGATGAGAGTAAATGTTTTGAAACATCCAGGAGGATTCCGGCCTCCTTTCCGGGATCCTCGGCTTTCATTATGGCAGATACTACACATATTCCGCTTATCGGTATGTTCTGCAGGACATGACAATTGTCTTTGTTCAGTCCGCCTATGGCATTTACAGGAATCGGTACAGATCTGCATATAGCATCAAGAGTTTCAACCGATGTAAGTACGGTTTTGACCTTTGTGGTTGTAGGATATATAGCTCCGACTCCGAGATAATCTGCACCCTGTGAGTATGCCTCCGTCGCCTGTTCAACCGTTTTAGTGGTGGCTCCGATTATGTATTGATTCCCGAGAATCCTGCGTGCATCCGAGACGGGCATATCGCTCTGTCCGAGATGTACACCTTCCGCTCCTGAGACCATCGTGACGTCGACTCTGTCGTCGATGATCAGAGGGACACCGTATTCATCGGAAATCCCATGGACCTTTTTTGCAAGGTGTATGTATTCCCTTGTAGACCTTTCCTTCTCACGCAGCTGCAGGAGTGTTACTCCCCCTTTCAAAGCGGATTCCACTTTCGATAGGAATGTCTCTTCGAATAATCCTGTGCTGTCGGTTATGAAATAGAGTGTGGAATCGAACTTCATTGTATCACATGTATAGATAGTCGTTAAGAACAGGCTGAAGACCTTTGTCTTCAATGTCCCTGTACATCCTGCTGAGGCTTCTTGAATCGTTTATTTCGAATTGTTCGTCGCCCTGTTCCTGATCCGTATCGGTTCCTGTGTATTTGCTCTCGTGATCTCCGATACCTGTGGACACACCTGCAGACACTTTTGTTACTGCGATCTTTACCATTCCGTCCCTGAATTCGGCACTTTCCCTGGAAGAGAGAGTGATCCCTACATAGGGAAGGAAGATACGGTAGGCACAGATGATCTGACAGAGCTGTTTTTCGTGTACATCCATGGGGTTGATTTTATCGTTGTTGATTATCGGCCTTAATCTAGGACATGACAGGGACATTTCTGCATGAGGGTATTTCCTCTGAAGAAAGTATACATGCAATGCTGTAGCGAGAGCATCCTTCCTGAAATCCGCCAATCCCAACAATGCGGAGAATGCGACACCTCTCATACCGCCCATCAGGGCACGTTCCTGTGAATCAAAACGATA
>SUSX01000035.1 GCA_015063195.1 Thermoplasmata archaeon
TTCCGAATGTTCAGCAGAATCCCATACAATCAAAGGTCTGTTTCTCGAACGGTACGCCGTACGGCTGGGGCTCTGGCTGATTGAAATAAGTTCCATGGAGTTCAGTTTGTTCAGTGTGCTGCTGACAGTCTTGATGTCCAATCCCAATATTTCGGACAGTTCTTTTGCGGATGCCACTTTAGTTCTGATGACGGACATAACCGATGCCTGGACCGGATCGGATAACAATTGGAATCCGCTTTTTGTACGGTATACGGAAAGAACGTTCTCGTCCGGTTCTATTTCAATTGAGGAAAGGGGGATAACACCGTATGCCTGAGGGTACGGTATCTTCGACGGAGTGAACCTGATGTCGAAGACGTTGTTACCTTTGTTTTCTATTTTTTCTATGACATATGTTGCCTCGGCACAGAGGGATACGAATCTTGCAACTATCGTGGAAATGAATTCCACATATGTGTCGGCGGCCCTGGATGTCAGTTCCGGCATGACGGAAATTCCGATGTGCAGCGGAATCATCTCCTTGACCTCCATATCTCCGGCATCGGATTCCGTCAGGTAATCGACAAGATTCCTGAGGCCGACATCTGCGGTTGGGTGTCCGATGATGCTGTACGCTACGTTACCCAGGAGAAGTGCGTAGTTAGTGAGCATCGGCTGGAGGGATATGCCGTTCTGCGTTGCAATCATGATCATGTAGTAGAACATGTTTCGGTAGAATCCCTTGGTGGACGGTAGGAGGCATGCCTCGAAGAACGATTCAGGCGATTCATCTTCCGGGTCACAGGTTCTGAACACGGGTACGGCACAGAGGCTGTATTTTTTCTCGTTACCGGATCCTTCACTGCACAGCAGTCCCGATTCACTGAGTCTCTTCAGTGAAGAGAACACTGTTGATTTGGCAAGATCCGAGGTGTTGAATATTTCAGAAAGTGATTTCGATCCGTGGAGAATCGATGTAAGAATGGTGATATCAGTACTGCCGCCTACGGGGACAGGGCCGTTTCTGCCGATAAACAGCATCATGGATTTCGGATTCGCCACGAACCCCCCCCCCCACTTTTTGAAGTGAACATACTTATCGGATAGTAGTACATTGTGAGTTACTTAAAAGTGATGTTAGGCATCCGGATGCTGTGTACGCTGTTTTTCGGAACATCCTCTGAATCTGTGGTACTCGGAAACCAATGTGATGTATCCGTTCTCTTTCAGCATCTCGTACGGGACATCGGCCCTGTTCTTGCCGGTGTGTCTTCCCGTAACTATGTATCTGCACCAGTCCTGGAGATGTCTGTCAATGGTCTTCAGCGATTCGTCCGTATCTATGGACGAGAAGTACCATACTGCCCAGTTGAGTCCGTTGTCTCCGTCACCGAAGAACTTTCCGTTGAATTTCCTGGTCATAACCCTGAGTGCCTTTTCCGGCGGAACGTCCTTACGGACCATCCATCTCCTTATGCTCCTGGCGGACCTGCGGATTTTGGCCTTCATCTTCTCCACTCCCGCATCGGAGATGTCTACCTTCCCGTCACGGAATCCGAATCCCAGGAACTCTACGGTCTCGCCCGGGAGAACGATTTTCTCTTTGTCGGGGTTGACCGTCAGTCCCTTAGATTCTATGAAAGACAGGATTCTTTCCCTTCCTGCCATCAGTTCCTCCCTGTCGGATGATATAAGGATAATATCGTCGGAATACCGCATATATATCATGCCGCTGTCCTCAAAGGACGAGTCCAGATCCTTCAGGTAGTGGTTGGCGATGAATGCGGATGTGGGGATGCCCGCCATTGCCCCTTTGTGCTCCTCCGTGATTCCTCCGTCGGACTCGACCCTTCTGTCTGAGAGCATCATGTCGAGGAACGCCATCAGTCTCGGGTCCCCGAGATCCGGCTCCATGGATGTTCTGGCTGTCTCCCAGTCTATGGAGTTGAAGTAATCGGAGATGTCGGCCTTGTAGCAGTATTTCCTTCCGAGATCGGGGATGGATGCCATCCTCTTCACCGCATCCTTCACGGATAGGTCCTTCCTGAACGAATAGAGGTTGGGCGAGAATAGGGGGTCATATCCGTGCAGCAGCCTGGACAGGACCTTCAGGACCATCATCTCATCCCCGGAGAAAGAATACACAGTCCTCTTCCTGGAAGAACCCATCTTCGAGATCAGTTTTTTCTTAGGAACCGAAAGAGGCAACCCGGATGACAGCTTCACAGCGGTGTCCATGTATCTGAGATTCAGAATGTAATCCTCCAAGGACATGAGTTCCCGTTCGGTCATGAAACGTGATTCCGCCTTCGACAGAAGATAGGAATTCCATACGGAAACATCTGTTATGTCATCCATCAGACTCATGTTATCAAAGATGACAGAGGGGAAATCCATTGAATGGATGCAATCCATGACCGGGCCCTACATCACAGCTGTCACCTGCACGACCTTCGGTCCTGCGTGATGCTTTGCCCTCGGCAGGTGCTGTCAGCATCCCCTCTGCCGAATATGAAGTGCAGGGGGCGGTAGTTAAAGTTTCGTTATACAGGCAGGTGTATCGCACGGACCGCAGGATATTTCGCACGGATACGGCACAGACAATCTTACTTGGGCGGTTATATGTTCGGTATCCTGTGCCATCTTCCCACATTCAGATAAGGCCGAAACTGCAATCTGTTCTGTATTCTGCGGTACGGCTTCCGTTTCAATGCCGGTACAGATGTATCCGACCGCAGACAGAATCCATGCGACTGATTTTTTTATACGATTCGACGGGCAGTTTACGCTGTACGACCTCCGGTCGTTCATTGAAATAATTTATATTCTCACGGTAGGAAATCTGAACATCAGTCTCTGCACGGACCGTTAAGGTCTGTGGAAGGAGGGAAGACTGATGAATGAAAAGATAAAGAGAATAACGGGGCGGTATATACTGCCGTCACTGCTGATTATGCTGTCGTTATGTATTCTGTTCGTTCCGGCCGCGGGGTCGGATGAGGCGGACAGTACGACGGATTCGGATGTGACATCTTATGGCATATGGATCGGCGGTACTGAAATTACGAGTGAAAATACGGAGATCTATGGTCGTTACGGCGGTGCCGCCTTATTTGATGAGTCTACTAAGACGCTTACACTGCTAGATTTCGACTTACAGACCGACGGGATCGGGATTCAGTCTGATTTACCTCTGACTCTGAATGTTGAAGGGACGAATAACATCATCTGTAATGATTATGGTATTTATGCTCCCGGTTTGAAAATCAAAGGGGACGGAACTTTGAATATCGTCAGCGAAGCAATAGGCATTAACATAAAATCCGACGGATCCGGAGACGCTAACATAACGGGAGAGTCTCAGGGAAGCAGACTTACAGTGGATATCCAGGCAGGTCAAGGTGGGATTAATGTGATCGGCGGTTCATTGTACCTGAGCTATTGCGACATTACGATAAAGGGCAAAGGTAGCAGTCCATCTGGTGACGGAATACGTGTTTTCACCCCCGGAACACAAGAACCATGTACGATTAATCAGTGTACGGTGGTTTTGAAGAATAATAATTACGGTATGGATCTGTATGGTAAACTTTCCGTTAAAAAGAGTCTGATTGAAATCGAATCCCTAAGTAATGGCATTTTCGGCTCATATGTACGCCCCGAGATTGAAGATTCGATTGTAGCAATAGAGGCAGATATTAACGGAATATGCTCTGGTGCATCTGTATCGAATCCAAATTTCGGAGATGTTACACTTAATAATTCCGATTTAGTGATAAAGTACGGGCAACATGCGGCCAATACTTATCTGACGTTGATTATCGAGGGTAATTCATCCGTTGTGATGGAATGCGACGATGCACATGCAACTTCATCTTCTAGACTTATAGGAAATTATAATAGTCTTACAGTCAAGATCGGAATGAATGATTATGTGTTGGAACATAATGATAGTGAAGGCGTTATGGTACAATACACTAAGGAGGAGTTAACTAGCAAGTTCGACCACAAGTCTATAGATGGTTACGATTACTATAATATAGATGAGGGTTATCAATCTTTTGGGATCCACCCTAAGTTGACTGTATCTTTTAATGACGGCGACGGGGAAGGAAATACAGACCCGATATCTGTAGCTAAAGGAAAGGTCGTTGAATTGCCCAGTGTATCCAAAGTCGGTTCTACAACCGAAGGGGTATTTGTAGGATGGCAGGACAAGGAAGGACAGTTCTATCCGGCAGGACATAAAATGATTTTGACGTCCGATATGGTTTTGACTCCTGTTTATAACGAAACCGAATTAGTGGTCAATTCTCTCAATGTCGAAGTAGTGGGTGAATTTTTCATCGGACATACTTTGGAAGATTCTGACTTACGGGTCGAAGCCACATATAGCAACGGGGTGAACGTAAGGCTTCATATAAGCAGTCTGGAAATAGAAAACTTTACTTTCGATGAGTACAAAGAAAATGCGACTGCAAAGGTGAAGTATGGAGAACGTGAGGCGGAGTTTGAGTATTCTGTAAACAAACTGAAACAGTCCATTGATGACTTCTATACGACATCGTTCAGGATATCAGGTCCGGATAGGGAGATAGATTTGGGGGCATATTTTGACGATTTAAACAATTCGTATCGTTATTTTGGATCTGTATATAGTTCTGAAAATGAGCCTGATGTAGGGCAATTGAGAATAGTTTTGACGGAAGGTACTGCAGAATTCGATTATGACGAATCGGAAATGAAGATATACAATGTGACAAAAGCAGGTACTTTTACGTTAACACTTACGCGTACTGGAAACGGAACATACGACGACCTTACCGAAACATACGAGTGTACGATACAGAAATCCAACATTGCGAAGGGATTCATAAATGCCGATCCTGGGTCTCCCGAATTCGGAAATACAGTCAATATAACGTTGTTCGGGTTCATTGACGGCGAGATTATCATAACGGAAGCTGAAGGAGGTACGGCAGATGCTCTGGTCGAAGGAAATACAGTATCGATTACCGACAGAGGTGAAGAGGGTACTGTAAATCTGCAAATAACTGTAACTGGAAGCTCACTTTACAACGATAGCTCAATAAATTATGAATTGATTTTTGGTAAGGCGGACGGTAATGAAGAAGTGGGCTACACTGAACCCGGAACGGTAGAATTAGAAAATGGGCAGAGTATTACCGATATAGGATTACCGGAAAGATGGAGATGGGCTAGTACTGATGTCAATTTGAAACCCGGGGAGAATCATGTTGAGGCAGTATACACGCCACTAGATTCGAATAATTATGAGGAGTACAAAACCGACGTAACAGTGTTGGTGGGTCTCGCCAGTTCGACCATAGAGCTGTCGGAGAAAGAGTTCACATATACGGAAGGTATGGAGATTGATTTTACTGAACTGATAGACGGTAATGGCAACGGTGAAGTTACATACTCTGTTTCTAACAAGGAAGGTGTGGAATTCGAGTTCACAAATGGTACTGTAAGTAATATCACCATGGCAGGAGGTACTTTCATGCTGACTGTCAGCAAGGCGGAGACGGGGGATTACGCAGCTTGTGAGAAGAGTTTTGTAATAACTCTCAACAAAGGAATTCAGACCATTACAGTTACAGGATCCGGTGATCCGACTTATGGAGAATCCTATACTGTGAGTGTTGACGGCAATATAGGTGCCCTGAGTTATTCGGTTAATGAGGCGGACGGTAGGTTTGACGGTAGTATTCTGACGGCAAACAGGGCAGGAACCATCAACTATACTGTGACTGCAGCGGCCAACAATCTTTATGAGGGGGCCGTGGAAGTATATGAAGTGGAATTCTCGAAAGCTCTGCTGACAGTAACAGTAAAGAATCAGATTGTAATATACGGAGAAGAGTCTACGGAATTCTCTGTTAATGTAACCGGTCTTGTTGAAGAGGATGACCTTGAAGATATAACCGGGGAGTTGGTGTTTGTTTGTTCGTATAGTGCAGGTGATGATTGTGGAGAATATCCGGTTTATGTGTCAGGAGTTCAGCTTCATGATAATTATGATATAGTTTATGGGGAAGGAACACTCTTTGTCATTAAAAAGGACATAACCGTAATAGCATCTCCTGCAGAAAGTGAATATGGGCAGGACATAGTTGAGATAGAGTCTGAGATCTTGTATAATACTCTGGATGAGGTCCAGGGCATATACATACTCACGACCACAGCCACGAAAGAATCTCCGCCAGGTGAATACGACATTGGAATAGAGGTGTTGAATGAAAATTATCATGCGGTGCTTCAAGACAATGGATCGAAATATACGATAACAAAATCTACTGTTGACGTTCCGGTAATCAATGATGTCGAATTTACTGGTGATACAGTTAAGGCCGTTATTGATGAATCCGATATCTGGAGAGTTATCGAAAATGATGGCGGGGTTAACACAGGTCAGTACGATGTGGTTCTGGAGTTGACAAACACCGAATACTACAGATGGGGCGGAAGCGAGGACTCAGAAGTTACCATTTCGTATAACGTTGTAAGTGCAAAGAACTCGTGGTTGATTGAACCCACAATAGCTGACTGGACTTATGGTGGCGAACCTGGCGTTCCTCATTTCGAAGCGAAATATGGAACCCAGACGGCATCAGTTACATACCGTTCAGGAGACGATATTATTGCTGAACCTACTGATGCAGGAACATATTTCTTAATAGTGGAGATACCCGCGACGGATGAATACAGCGGTATCAGTATGGAGGTCGAATTCGAAATCGGAAAGGCAGATCCCAATCCAGGCGAGCCCCCCACTTTCTATCATCCATACGGTGTTTCAATAAATGACTTGGTATTCACAGGCCATGAGGGTTGGTCCTGGATCCATCCAGGTTCCGATGTTCTTGGTGTTGGGGAACATGATGTGGATGCCAGATACACGCCTGAGGGTCAATTGAATTACAATGTATACGAAACTAAGATAAAAGTAGTGATTACGAAAAAAGTTCTGACTGTTACGGTACTTCCTCTTGAGATTGAGTACGGTGAAGTTCCTGAGTTTGAACTGATGTATGATGGATTCGAAAACGGAGATGATGAATCTGTTCTCGACACCTCGGATAAATCTTACTCAGGATACGATGTGAATGATCCAATAGGGCAATATAACGTTGTTGTCAGTGGGATCGTATCGGACAATTACGTGATTCCTAACGCTTCAGGAACTCTTACAGTAGTTCCTGCAATTCCTGATATACGTGACCCTCCTACGGCTGTACAATCATTAGTATACAATGGGGAAGAACAGAATCTGATTTCTCCCGGAGTTGTTAACGGTGGAGTTATGAAGTATAGTCTTGACGGGAGAGAGTGGTCCGAATTCATACCTACGGGAGTAGACGCAGGTTCCTACACAGTTTATTACATGGTGGACGGAAATGAGAACTATGTAGATGTGACTGATGATAACTTCAGAATTACTGTAGTGATCTCATCCTGCGCTCATACCGAATGTGATGTTAGTTGGGATAATGCCAGTCATTGGGAGGTGTGTGAATGTGGTCATGAAACTGATCCCGAACCTCATTTCGGAGGAACTGCAACCTGTCAGTCTAAAGCAGAATGTGAGATATGCGGAACAGAATATGGAAACCTTGGTGAACATTCAGTCTCGACATCATGGACGACCGAGAACGGAATACACTTCCACGAATGTACGGTAGACGGATGCACACATACAGAAGATTCAACCGCATGTTCAGGGGGTACCGCAACATGTGCGAACAGGGCAGTCTGTTCCACCTGCGGTCAGCAGTACGGTGAACTTGCAGCCCACTCATACGACAATGCATGCGATCCGTCATGTAACGTCTGCGGATCTTCAAGATCCGTAGGCAGCCATCAGTACGGCAGTGACAACACCTGTGACGAATGCGGACACGTCAGATACGTGGCACCCGTCACACCTTCTGTGCCCTCACACACCCATCATTACAGTGATGCATGCGACACAACATGCAACGGCTGTTCACACGTAAGGACAGTGAGCCATACCTTCGGAACAGAATGGACCCATGGGGACCACCATCATTGGATGGAGTGTAAGGACTGCGGACACCAGTCACAGCTGGCCGAGCATGTGTACAGTACCGATGTAGAGGATACGCAGTGTAACGTCTGCGGTCACGACTGGAAGATTCACCATACATTCGAGGTTCTCCATATGGATGATGAAGGACATTGGCACGAGTGTGCCCATGATGAATGTACAGAGACGGCGAATTTCATGGAACACACTCCGTCAGATCCGCACCCCGAGACAGGCACAATCGTCTGTATCGACTGCGGTCACGATCTCACCAATGTATCGTCTTCGGTCGATGACGGCGACGGAGGAAACAACATGGCTGTAATCATCGCGGCTGTTGTCGGTGTGGTTGCAGTCCTCGGAGTGGGAGCATTCTTCCTCCTCCGCGGAAAACCATGAGAAATTGAGGATTCGCAGATTCATCAGTGACCCACCAAAACCCTTTACCAAACCTTTTACCGAACCCTTTACCGAACGATTTCATTACAGACGGTTTCCTGCTTCATCGATCTGAAGATTAAAGAGGCAGGAGGCCATGATTTTTATCGGATCAGACCCACATAAACGCATCTTTACAGCATGCGTTTTGGATGAGAATTAAAGATCATCGATGGGATGGACGATGTAGAAACCTGCGAGGATGGATTGAATCAGTTAATGAATAGATATCCTTCCGATGACTGCCTTATTGTATTTGAAAATCTGATACGTGCACATTTCGCTTACCATTTTCCAACTTTAAGACAGATCGTATCGATGCATACAAACTGGGCACTTCTGTGTAAGGATATGTGGTCAGGAAGGAAGTTCATCAGACGTACACATATTTCCTCCAACGAGAATATGAGGATGAAAGCCGTTGTGAGAGTATGCAACGTATGTTCCAACATCCGTGATGAGATGTATCTCCGCACAGAGGAATACATGAATCTTCACAAAATATCTACGCACCCAAGATTCAGGAACATCATGGGAATGAAGTATCGTCAATACCTGCCGGATATGAACGATTCCGCATTGACGATAATGGTCAATACGATGTCGAATGTAATGGATCAGATCAAAGAAGCGAATGATAAAATCAGAGAATTCGCCGAGGAATCGGAGGATGCCAAACTGCTGATGTCCTTTGAAGGGACATCCGCATCGACTGCGGTGACGGTAGTCACCGGCATAGACGGCATATACAGATTCGAAACGCCCGAGTCTTTGGTTGCATTCTTCGGATTGGCTGTGCCGCATAAAGAATCGGCTCACAAGAAGACGGAGGTCGGCTTGTTCACAAAAAACAAAACCGCGGAGAGGTTTGCAGATTGAACTTCCTCCACAAAATTCAGGCAGCATCCATAGGATTAAGGTCGATATCGTTGTGCGGCATGGGCCTCAGGTTTGAGCAAATGGCATTCCGCCCGT
>SUSX01000036.1 GCA_015063195.1 Thermoplasmata archaeon
GCATCTCCAGGAAGCAACTACAGGAAAGTGTTAGAGATCTGCAATAATCTCTCTTTCTCGAACATAGATATGCGCTCCGATTACGATCCGGATGTATCCCCCTATGTACATGAGACTTTCATCGAGAAAATATACGTTAACCTCCCTAAGGAACTCAACGACGTCATTGATGATTTGAGAAAAATTCTCGACGAATATACTGATGAGATGATCAACATAGGTGTCATGGACAGAGGCAGACCTGTTTCCACAAGCTATCTGCTTCAGATAGGAAACAGCCTACAGATGAAACTCACCAGAGGAATGAAAACCAGTTATGTCTTCAGGGGTTTGGTCGATCAGGCAATATCCGTCAAAATTCTGCATGCAATCGGCCTTGCTCAGAGTCAGGGAATGACATCATTGCGCAACTACCTCCTCAAAATGAAAGAAGAAGGTTCCAGCAAAGATGCATCCAAAAGTACAAAGGAACTCATAGGCAGAGATGATTTCAACAAGATACTCACCACTGTGGAAGAGTCCAGGATAGAACACCCCAAAATATCCCGTACTCTGAGTCTTGTAAGCAGAAAAATATCTGAGAATCCAAAATCAAAAATAATGATATTTACACAGTACAGGGACACCTGTGACCTTCTCATAAATAAACTGTCTATCATTGACAATGTTTCTGTATGCAAACTCGTCGGCCAATCAAAAGGCGGATTGAAACAGAGGGAACAGGTAGATCTCCTCAACAAATTCAGATCCGGAGAATTCAATGTTCTTGTGTCAACATCTGTCGGTGAAGAAGGTTTGGATATTACGAGCACAGACCTCGTACTGTTCTACGAACCTGTCCCTTCGGAAATAAGGACGATTCAGAGAAGAGGAAGAACAGGCAGGAAAAACGACGGTGAAGTCTATGTCCTTGTTGCAAAAGGCACCATAGACGAGGCCTTTGATAGCAGCAGTTCCAAAAAGGAAGAGCTTATGAGATCCAAACTTCCGAAACTGAATGCGGAACTTGCCAAAATCGTCCGTGAAAGATCCTTGGCAGGACAGATGAACATCGACGATTATTGAAGAAATTATATTTCTTGTTGTATATCGGGGTCGTATGCTCTTCTCGGATATTGCAGATGTGTTTGCCGAACTCGAGTCCACCAGCAGCAGACTCGAGATGACCGCCATACTGGCAGAATTTTTCAAGAATCAGAAACCGTCCGATCTGAGGAATATCATCTATCTGTCACAGGGCCGCCTGCATCCTGAATTCCATCCGCTTGAATTAGGCATGGCCGATAAACTTGTATTACGTGCCATTGCCGTAACCGCAGGAATACCTGATAAAAAAGCCGAAGAGATTTGGATTAAAGAAGGAGATATCGGATCTGTAGCTGAGCAACTCATAAAAAAGAAAAAACAAACATCTCTCCTATCTTTCGGAGGAGGCTCAGAATCGCTTACGTTGGATAAAGTCGTTGAAGATCTGACGAAGATAGAGACGTCCGAAGGTAAGAAATCCCAGGATGCAAAGATCGACACACTCAGCGGAATGCTGCACTCCGCCAATCCGATTGAAGCAAAATATCTCTGCCGTATTGTAACTGGCCGTATGAGAATCGGTGCATCCGCCATGACGATATTGGATGCACTCGCACAGAGTTTTGCCGACAAGGAATTCAGAGAGGACATAGAAAGAGCATACAATGTGACATGTGATATGGGACTTGTTGCAGAGAAACTCTCCGAGAACGGAATGGAAGGATTGAAAGAAATCAAGGTCACTGTCGGAAATCCCATCAAAGTCATGTTGGCTGAAAGACTCCCGTCACTGCCGGAAGTAATGAACAAAATGAACGGCCGTTGCGGAATGGAATTTAAATACGACGGTATGAGAGCACAGGCACACATAACGAAAGATTCAGTCACAATATATTCCAGAAGATTGGAGAATCTGACATCCAATTTCCCGGATATCGGAAAACGTCTTTCTGAGAATCTGAAAGGAAAAGAAGCTATCATCGAAGGGGAATGTGTCGCTGTTGATATCGAAACAGGAAACATGCTTCCGTTCCAGACAGTTACTCACAGAAGAAGAAAACACGATATGGACTCTGCTATCAAGGAAGTGCCGGTCAAGATGTTCATGTTCGATATCCTGTACCTTGACGGAGAAGACCTTACATTCAAACCTTATGAAGAAAGACGCAGAATCCTTTCCGAATCTTTCGCTTTGGATGAAATGATTGGTCTTACAACGATGGAAATCATCGAAAACGATGATGAGGCAGACACGTTCTTCAGCAAAGCTATTGAGTCCAAATGTGAAGGAATCATGGCAAAGTCACTCTCTTCCGATTCGATATACAGAGCAGGAAACAGAGGATTTCTGTGGATCAAGTACAAGAAAGATTATCACGAATCACTCACTGATTCTTTCGATCTTGCAGTAGTCGGCGCATTCTACGGCATGGGTAAAAGAGCAGGGAAATACGGTGCACTGCTGATGGCATCATTCGATCAGGAAACAGGTAAATTCTGCACAGTATGTAAATTGGGAACTGGTTTCGACGATGCCTTTTTAGATAATATGCCAGCACTGTTAGATTCATCAAAATCGTCAGAATGCCCCAGCAATGTATCCGCCAAAATGGTGCCTGACGTATGGTTCCATCCGGAAATCATACTCGAAGTTGTAGGTGCAGAGATCAGCCTGAGTCCGATTCATACTGCAGCCGAAGGGTGGATCAAAGATGACACAGGAATCGGAATAAGATTCCCCAGATTCACAGGCAGAGTCAGAGATGACAAAACACCCGAGATGACTACATCTGTCCAGGAAATATATGAAATGTATGAGATGCAGACCTCTGATTCTATGTAATCGTACGCGCAAGCTTTAATATAGGAAGGGGCGTTGGGGAATCCATGGATTTTTACCTCTTCGAGAAAACAGACAAAACCATAACGATTAAGTTCAAAGGAACAGACACAACACTCATCAGTCCTATCATGGACATGCTTGACAAAGATGAGGACGTGAAGATCGTAAGGTTCATCAACAAACACCCTGAACTCGAAGATCCAGCACTCGTTGTCGAAACCCGTGAGGGAGACCCCGTTGCAGCAGTAAAAAGGGCTGCAGACGCAGTTTCCGAGTACTACGGAACAATCAACAAACAGTGATTTTTCATGTATAGAGTATGCAACACTGCAGAACGTGACATAGGCATGCTCTATTACATGACCGACAGAGACGGTACAGGTGGCCGTCTCAAGAAATCAGCAGAAGATTTCATTGTGACAGAGGTTTCCGATAAACCTCCTGTCATCGAAGACGGTAAATTCACTATTGCTGAGATCACAACCAAAAATTGGGAAACGAACCGCCTTATACGCTTACTTGCGAGGGCTATGAGGATTTCCCGCGAAAGAATAGGTTTTGCCGGTACCAAGGACAAAAGGGCAATAACTACTCAGCTGATGTCTTTTGAATGCGACCCTTCGAGATTGAACGAGGTTACATTCAATGACATCACTATCGGATCATACTACAAATCCAACCGTCCGATCAGAATGGGTGACCTCAAAGGAAACAGATTCTCTATTACGGTAAGAGATATCGAATCCGACATATCTGCATGTTCGGAAACCGTAAAGCAATCTGTCGATGAGATTGTTCAGACCGGAGGATTTCCCAACTATTTCGGAGTTCAAAGATTCGGTACATCAAGACCTGTCACCCATATTGTAGGTGAAAAAATCGTACGCGGAGATATCAAAGGAGCAGTGGACACATACCTATTCCATCCTTCGGAAAATGAGGGTGAAGAAGTCACAAACGCTAGAGATGCCCTCAGAAGATGTAACGGTTCATATACAACGGAAATCTTTGAAGTCATGCCCAAAATAATGGGATTTGAAAAGGTTCTCGTGGAACACCTCATAAGGAAACCGGATGACTATATCGGAGCAATATCCGAAATGCCGTCCAATCTGCAGATGATGTTCACACATGCATACCAGTCCTATCTCTACAATCTGATGCTCAGCAAGAGGATGGAGAAGGAACTTCCCCTCAATGTACCGATTGTAGGGGACACTGTAATCCCCATGGATATCAACGGCGTCCCTGATCATGACGGCCCTGTTACAGTAACATCCAAGAACATTAAATTGGTTGAAAGACAGGTTCAGAAAAACAGAGCTGCCATAGCCATTACGGTCTTCGGAAGCGACGGTATGTTCTCAGAAGGTGAAATGGGAGAGATTGAAAGGAAAATAATATCCGAAGCAAACCTCACCAAAGACGATTTCATTGTCCCGGGTCTGGCACACTGCAGTGCAAAAGGTAACTGGAGAGAGATTCTGTGTCCTGTGCACGACCTCACAACCAAGTTCAATGACGACTCGTATGAACTGTCATTCTTCCTGACTAAAGGAAACTACGCAACATGCCTCATGCGTGAATTCCTTAAGGCTGAAATGACACGTTACTGAACACGTATCATTCTTAACTTTTCAGATTCCTGAATAGCACCGACAGCGTTCAGATATTTGCAGAACATTTCCGGATCTATTCCCTTTTTTACCACTGCAACCATCTTTGGATACAAAGCCATCAGCCCATCCAGATTTTTTTCCAAAGAGAACAAAGCCGAACGCAACATTAATGCTCTTACATTGATCACATTAGCGGATAAAACAGAATCCAATAATTCAGAGGCTTCATCGTTCCTGCCTACCCTCATGTATATTGATGACAGTTCGGTCTTCAATTCAATACTGTCAGGTGAATCCCCCAAAGATTCCTCCAGAATATGTATGGCACTTTCGGTCATTCCCAATTTAACATACGTTCTGCTGAAATTTACAATGAAATCGACTGAATGCATTCCTAGCTCTGAAGCCTCAGTATAGTGCTCCATAGCCTTGTTCAGACTCGACTCTTTCAGATACAGATCTCCTGCAAGCTTGTGGAATCTTGCATCACCTGAGAAAAGCATAGAGGACCTCTCACAACAAACAGCAGCCTTCTCCATTCTTCCCATCTTCACAAGAGATTCGATATGAATAAGATGGAGTTCGGGATCGTCAATGTCATCCTGAATCAGATTCTCTGTAATAGCCAGCACTTCTGCGAAATTACCATTATCAAAAGCAACCATCGCACATTCCAACGGAGATTCGGAAGATTCCCCTTCCATAGATTCGATTTCTATCTTGCGTACGGTGGCCTCCATATCTCCGGGATCGTCATCCTTAAGTTCATCATAGATAGAAGATGCTGTAACCTTATCTCCGGAAATGAGATAAAATTCAGCCAATTTCATCTTAGCTTCACGTAAATCAGGATTTTCCGAAACAATTCTGGAACATATCGAAATCGCTTCCGCATAGTCCTCTATGTAAGAGTATGCATCTGCTATGATCAGGGAATCCTCATATGTCTTCATGTGAGAGCTGCTGTTGTTCTTCAGAATTCTTGCAGCCTTTTCCTTATTACCAAGCTTAAAATGTAATTTGATGAGATCTGACAAAGTGGATGCATCACCTTTAACGGACATCATCTGATTGCATACCCTTACGGCGGTAAGATAATCCTCGTTATGAATGCATATCTGTTTCTTCATTCTCAGAACATCCAAATTGAACGGAAGTATCTTCAGTACCAGGTCGAGGAAGTATACGGCTTCGGAATACATCCCTTCTTTTGACAGTAACCTTGATTTTGATACAAGTGCAAAGACATTCTCCGGAGAATACTTGATTACTTTATTGATGGAGTCTATTGCATTCTTGATATCTCCGCGTTTTTCCTGTACCGCAGATTTGGAGATCCAATAATCTACGTTTTCCAGATCGATGATGATTGCACGATCGTACGATGCTTCAGCTTCCTCAAAGAGTCCCAACACTTCTTCTGACATTCCTTTTGAATGCCACAGCACTGAATCACCAGGATTGAGGGAGGTTGCTTTTGTATAGCAATCCAGAGCACGGTTGTAATGCTCCAGAGAATATTCTGCATTACCTCTTATCTCCCATACGGAATAATATTTTCCGTAAACGTCATCATACTCGCTGATAAATTCACAAACCTCTTCCGCTCTCCCTTTCCTGAGCATCTCCCTGATAATGGAAAGGAAAAAGTCCACATCCTCTTTGACGTTGAGTGTTTCACGATAGGTGTCGAATGCATCCTTGTATCTGCCAAGATCCTCCAATATCTCTGCCTTATCCCTTCTGGCAACCGCATCCACAGGGTTGTATGCAATTATACGGTCACACAGTTCCAATGATGCATGAAGATCCTTCTTACTCATCATAATCGATTTCTTTACATCCAACGCATCCAGGTGGTATGGATCTTTGAAAAGAATCTTGTCAATTGCGTTAAGGGCCTTATCCATGTGACCCATAGCTGCAAGAACCTTTGCTTTCTGACAAATACATGTTTTCGATTCAGGATTTATCTTCAATGCTCTGTTTATGTAATCCAGTGAAGAATGGTAACTTCCGTTTGCATAATCATTCCTTGAAACAATCAGATTGGCAAAACATCTGTTGGTACAACATGAGGATACCTTTGATACTAATCCGCTTACATCAGCCCTGTATCCATTTTTAGAAAGAGCTTTGATACAAAACTCGTAATTTCTGCCGTTTGATGCACCGTTGTTTAACAACTTTTCTATGTTCCTGTCCAACTCATGCTTCCTGTTGTCATGAGCAAGACACTCTATTTTCTCCATCAGAGCCTTACGACTGTATGGATTGAAAGAAAGAATGTGGTCACAGATTGAAAGGGCATAATCGTATTCGCCCATGATTCTGTGAGCATAAGCACATTCTATCAGGATGGATTCAGAATCTGGAATCTGTTCCAATGCAACCTTAAAATGATCCAATGCAGAAGAATACAGACCTACGCGGAGTTTCATCATTCCGCATACATAGTAATAATAAGGATCGTTGTTCTTGAAATGACCGGATTGTTGCAATACTGCAAGAGCACCGTTCCTGTCACCGGACCTCCACAGTCTGCAGCATTCAACCAATTTATCCATTCTTTGCGGAAGATCTGTCTCTTCCGCAGTGAATGCCTGTCCGGAGAATATACATTGAATCTCCTTCAGACCCAACCATCCGAAGTCGGGCATTATTTCATGAAGAAGATCATATACTTCCAAATTGGACATATCTGCAAATATAGATTTCTGAAGTAATTTGTACGCTTCATCTATGTTGTTTCTTAAGAACTCAATTTTTCCGTTTACGAAATGCGATATTGATTGATCTACATTCGCATCGGCTCTAAGTATTACCTGTCTGGCCAATCGAACATCGTTGTACGAAAGGATCAGATTCCCGATACGGAAGAGATATTCCGAATGTTTAGGTGAAAGAGATGAAGAGATCCAATCTACTATATTCACAATGAAAGTAGGATATGATCTGATGGATGCTTCCGTGATTCTGTATGCCAAAGCAGGGTCTGGATCGTTGGAAGCATACAACTCGTCAAGACACTGAGTGAACAATTTATCCTTGTTAAGGAAAAGTCTCTCTTTTCCTTCCGACTGCTCTATCGAATCCCATAAAGAGAAATTGCTGGAATCCAACAAAACAGGAATCAGTGTCTTCATAAACCCAGATATATTTTCAGACTTAAAACCAATATCTAGATTTTGACTCTTGGTAGTACATCATATGATACCAAGGATTAAATAGTAGAGATTTATTAGGGAAATTTAGGCATCTGTGATCTAGTTGGTTAGGATTCAAGCCTTCCAAGCTTGTTGCCCGGGTTCGAATCCCGGCGGATGCACCATCTTTTTCTCATAATATCCGAACAGGTTATCCTTTCGATTTTTCTTACATTAAAATTTGACATTGCAGTCCTTTTTGACTTCAGATTATTCTCTGAGTTTACATAGCTATCGCTGACAACCTCCGGTTTTCCGGCAATGATAGTTCACTGTACCTCAGATTTCGGACGGACCGAAGCTGTCAGCAGACTGTCATATTCTTTTCCGTTCATTGGAGACTGCCCAAGAACCTATCTGCTCCGACGCACCGATACGTACTAAGTCAATTTCAGACACGATCTGACAGAATACTGCCGATCAAAAAAATTCCGACTATTTTTCCGCATAAGTTTTCTGCTGCAGAATCCGTCAGTTCATGACAGTTCACTCAGAAAGTTCCTCCATAACGGAATCTTCCATCTCGCCTGCGCGGGCCAACAGGTCCGCGTCAGTGGAAAATTCTGTTCTGTTCTTCAATACCGACCAGATAACCGTCGCCAGTTTTCTGGCGGCTGCTACCAAAGCTTCTTTGTGACATTTTCCGTTGGATCTGAGACGGTTGTACATCTCAGTAACAACGGAATCGCAGACCCTTATGTGAACCATGGCACACTGACACAGAATTCTCCTGGCATCCTCATCTCCGCGGTGTGTTGTGCAGCAGTTGACAGAATGATCCGCCGATTCCTTTACTTTCGGAACGATTCCGAAATATGCGCAGAATGCTGCTCTCGATCCGAATCTTTCAATATCCGTAATCAATGAAATCAGATATGCTGCGGAAACGGATCCGATTCCCGGAATCGATAACAATAACTGATAATCCTCATTGTTTTCAAATCTGTCCCGAATCAGTTTGGCTTCAAAATCGGTTCTTTTCTTAATACTGCCTGCTTCATTGATAAAAATCAGAAGACACGGATCTTTTGTCAGTTTCATCTCTTCAACAGCTTTTCTGCAGAATATATCCGTATATTCCCTGGAAAGATATATTCCCTGCAGCATGAGATGCATTCTTGCTCTGCGTTTTATGTCGGCAAGATGAAGTTTTTCATAGAATATAGTACGGCACAGTTCTCTGTTCATCATCCAGTCTTTCGACGGCATCATACATTCTGAGAATTCATTTTCACCGTACAGTCTGCGGCGCATGTATTGTGCAAGTTCCGCGGAGTCGTTTTTATCGGTTTTCTTCAGGGATTTTGTGATTCTGTACAGATCCTGGGCTACAGCAACTGTGACATGACATCCGTAATTTGTAAGAATCCAATATGCTTCGAAAGTTTTGGTTGAATTTTCAATCAGAATATGGGATTCATGGTTCTTCAGTGCTTTGGCAACGGAAATCAGTCCGTCGGGGTCTGATTTCACACTTCTGTAATTTTTGTTAAAACTGTCCAGAAATTCGGTCTCTTTCTTTGTCGGATCTCCTCCGCCGGCAAAAACCGCATAACAAACGGCGGTCTTTGCATGCAGATCCATTCCCACTGCAATTCTCATGTTCACACCTTCTTTTCTTAGGTGCATGACATCGGAACATACCCGGAATTGCCAGGAAATCATTATTAAACCGAATATCCATTAGCAGACTGACCTTGTATGTTCGTTTATGTCATTGCAATCATTGAACTGCAAGGTCAAATTTTAATGGGGCAGATTTCA